>CAZDJL010000076.1:0-6026 GCA_964505745.1 uncultured Desulfovibrionaceae bacterium
CTCATTTGTTATACGTGGTTGGCGCAAGGTTTTTATCATATTGGAGGCTGGTTTGATAAGGTTGGAAGAACATCCCTTTTCACGACTTGCGATAGGATAACCTGTTTGACATTTATATGCAAAAAGAATAATACGGGCCACCCATTATATTCTATAAAATATGAAAAAATATCGCGATTATTACTTTTTGAAGGCCAAGCAGGAAAACTATCCAGCCCGCTCGGTATACAAGCTCAAGGAGATGGACAGCCGGTTTCATCTTTTGAAGGCGGGAATGCATGTGCTTGATCTTGGGGCGGCGCCCGGATCCTGGAGCCTGGGAGCGGCCGAGAAAGTAGGCAAGACCGGGCTGGTGCTCGCGGCTGATATTCAGGAAACGCTCACGGTTTTTCCCGAGAATGTGCTGTTTATGCAAGAAGATGTTTTTGAGCGAAGCGCTGAATTTGAGGCCGTGCTTACAAAATTTGCCCCGTTCGATCTTGTGATGAGCGACATGGCTCCCTTTACCACTGGCAACAAATTCACCGACCAGTCCAGATCTCACGATCTCTGCGTTCAGGCTTTGGAGATTGCAAAGCTTTACCTGAAACCCGGCGGAAATTTCATTGTTAAAATTTTTATGGGGCCGGATGTGCAGGAATATTTAGTGACGTTACGGAAGTTATTTGTTAGAGTACAGGGTTTCAAACCGCAGAGCTCACGTTCGGAGAGCAAAGAAACTTTTTATCTGGGGTTTGGATTCAGAGGATAGCCTCTCTTAAAGAGGAAAATTTTAAAGTTTGAAATAAGAGGGTTTTGCCCTCGAGGTTGAAGGCCAGAAGGAGGAAACATGGCTGGACATAGTAAATGGGCTAACATCCAACACAGGAAATCCCGTCAGGATGCCAAAAAAGGCAAGGAATTCACCAAAGCCGCCAAGGAAATAATCCTGGCCGCCAAGAATGGTGGAGACCCCGCCAGCAATGCCCGTTTGCGTACTGCCATTGCCGCGGCTAAAGAGGTCAACCTGCCTAAAGATAAGATTGACGCCGCCATTCGTAAAGGTACTGGCGAGGACGCGGGCGGCGATCTTTTTGAAATCGCCTATGAAGGTTACGGCCCGGGTGGAGTAGCCATTCTGGTGCAGGTGGCCAGCGACAACAAGAACCGCATTGTTGCGGAGGTGCGCCACATTCTTTCAAGGAATGGCGGAGCCATGGGAGAAGCCGGATCTGTTGCCTGGATGTTTGATAACAAGGGCATGCTGACTTTTGACGCCGAAAAGTATAGTGAAGAGCAGATTATGGAAATCGCTCTGGAGCATGGCGCAGAAGATGTCAGCGCCGAAGACGGCATTATTGAGGTAATTGTTTCTCCTTCGGATTTTGAAGCCGTGCGCCAGGCTTTTGAAGATGCCGGCATCGAATGCCAAACCGCAGAGTTGACCATGCTTCCGCAAAACACCGTTGAAGTAGACGCGGAAAACGGGCGTAAGCTTTTAAAGCTGCTTGATGCCCTTGAAGATAATGACGATGTCCAGAACGTTTACGCCAATTTTGATTTGCCCGATGAAGTAATGGCGGAGCTTTAGCAGGGCGTTTTAACGGGCATTGCTGAGTTTTAAGGTGGGTGTTAAGGTTATGCTTTAATATCCACCTTTTATTTTTTGGGAGCGAAATGTCTTCAGTTACCGTAATTGGGATTGATCCTGGTTCAACCTGCACAGGCTGGGGGATTGTCCGCGAGTCGGGCGGAGTTTTGGATTTGCTCGGCCATGGGGCAATCAGGACCAAAGGGAATGAATTTTCCGACCGTATTGGAGATATATTTTTGCGGCTTTCTGAAATTTTAGAACAATTTCAGCCAGACGAGGCTGCAATAGAAGATGTTTTTTCGGGAAAAAGCGCAGCTTCAGCCCTGAAGCTGGGTCAGGCCCGCGGGGCCGCTGTTGCTGCTTGTGCCGGGCGCAGGCTTCCGGTTTTCAATTATCCGCCCACGCAAGTAAAACAGGCTCTGGTGGGAGTGGGCCGAGCCGAAAAAAGCCAGGTAAGCTTTATGGTTGGGCGCCTTTTAAACAAAACCCCCGACTGGCCCGTTGATACCGGAGATGCTCTTGCCGTTGCCATCTGTCATTTGAACATGCGCAGATTTGCAAAGCTTGCTGCCAAAGCGGGTCAAGAGTTTCTTGCTGGGGAGCGAATTTTGCGTTAAAAGAAGTAGAGTGATTTAGGGCTTTATTTTTTTACTGCAACCTGGAATCTGTTGTGATTGCATACCTTAAGGGCTTTCTTGGCGAGATGCTTGAACACGGCTGCCTGCTTGTGACCGCAAGCGGAGTGGGCTATGAAGTGTATCTGCCTGGGCACACGTTGTCTTCCCTGCCCGCCAGGGGAGAGGCTTTGGAGCTTTACATCTGCACTGTTGTGCGTGAAGACGCCATAGAGCTGTTTGGCTTCGCCTCCTGGGACGAGCGCCAGACTTTTTTGGTTTTGACTTCCATTTCCAAGGTTGGGGCCAAAATCGCCACCGCCATTCTCGGCCTGCTCAGGCCGGACGATTTGCGCAGAATAGTGGCTGAAGACGACTGGCTGATGCTCACCCAGGTGTCCGGCATTGGGAAAAAGACCGCTCAGCATATTTTTCTGGAACTTAAGTATAAGCTGGCCTCAAGCGTTGCCGGCATTCCTTCAATAAGCGCTCAGGGGCAAAGCCATTTGTTTAAGGATGTTCTCGCGGGGCTGCTGAACCTGGGTTATGATGAACAGGAAGCCCTTGCGGTGCTTAAGGATGTTCTGACGGCCGAACCGGATCTGGATGTTTCCGGGGCGCTTCGCGCAGCTCTCAAGGCGTTGGCCCGGCAGAAAATGGGCTAAGCTGTGGATGGACTAATTGTATAGCGAAAAACAATACACCTGCAAAGATTCTTTCACTCAAAGCGAAGAGAATATCCGTCCGCATAACCTTGATGAGTTTATCGGGCAGGATGATTTGCGGGCCAATTTAAAAGTGTATCTTTCCGCTGCCCTTGAGCGCAGGCAGGCTATGGATCACACCCTGTTTTACGGCAACCCCGGGCTTGGCAAAACCACCCTCGCCCAGATTATGGCTGCCGAGCTGGGGGTGAATCTGGTTTCAACGTCTGGCCCTGTGCTGGAGCGCAGCGGCGATCTTGCCGCAGTGTTGACGAATCTTGGACCCAACGACCTGCTTTTTATAGATGAGATACACCGCATGCCTCCTTCGGTTGAAGAGGTGCTTTATCCTGCCCTGGAAGATTTCAAGCTGGATCTGGTCATCGGGCAAGGGCCGGCGGCGCGCACCGTCAAAATTGATTTGGAGCCGTTTACCCTGGTTGGGGCCACTACCCGAATAGGGCTTTTGTCTTCTCCTTTGCGCGACCGGTTTGGAGTTATCCTGCGCATGGAATATTATGCGCCTGAAGATCTGGCCCGGATAGTCAAACGGGCTGCCCGGATTCTTGCTGTGCCCATTTCGGATGAAGGGGCGCTTGAGATCGGGCGCAGGGCGCGCGGCACGCCGCGCATAGCCAACCGGCTGCTTCGCAGGGTAAGTGACTATGCTGTGGTTGAAGGCGACGGCGTGGTTGGGGTTGAGGCGGCGGCCCAGGCGCTTGCGCGGATGGATGTGGATGAGTCCGGCCTCGACCAGATGGACCGCAAGCTCCTTACGGTGCTTATCGAGCATTACGGTGGCGGCCCGGCCGGCCTGAAAACTCTGGCTGTGGCCTGCTCCGAGGATGTGCGCACCCTGGAGGAAATTTATGAACCTTACCTCATTCAGTGCGGTTTTCTTAAACGAACCCCCAGAGGCAGGATGGCGACCGCCAAGGCCTACCGCCATCTCAGGCTGCTCAGCTGATTTTTCAGGATATTTATAATGGCAGAAAAACGTTTAAGGGTGGAACTTCTCGCTTGCACTCCCAATGCGGAGGCGCTTATATACGCGGCTTTCAGGCAGTGCTATCATAATGGGTTTGTAGGAGATATGTGGCCGCGCCTGCTTTCCGGCGAAATAGACCGCGATGAACAGTGCAGGTTTATTGAGGATGTGGTCAGGTCGGGGCACACCAGCCCGGTGGAGCATGTAAGCCTTACTTTCGCAATAGAAGGGGTGTCGCGCGCGCTAACCCATCAGCTGGTGCGCCACCGCATAGCTTCCTATTCGCAGCAGAGCCAGCGCTATGTGGACGGCTCCGGTTTCGACTACATACTGCCGCCGGCCATTGCCTCGAATTCCGGTTCCAGGGAAAAATTTGAACAATGCATGGAAATGATTGGGGATGCATACCGTGAGCTTCGCGAGATGCTGATTGTCGCGGGAAGAACTTCCACCCAGGCCTCGGAAGACGCCCGCTTTGTGCTTCCCCAGGCGGCGGAAACCAGAATTGTAGTTTCCATGAATTGCCGCAGCCTGCTCAATTTTTTTGAGGAACGCTGCTGCGCGCGTGCCCAATGGGAAATAAGGCATATGGCCAACAAGATGCTAAAGCTTGCCAAGGAAGCTGTTCCCGTGGTATTTGCCGCTGCCGGCGCCAAATGTGAACGCCTGGGATATTGCCCTGAGGGGGAGAAATTCACCTGCGGCAGATATCCTCTTTTAAAGAACCAATGACTGAAACAGGAGTATGAAATGAGTTTGGCTTTATTGTTTCCCGGTCAGGGCTCTCAGTCTTCAGGCATGGGCAGGGAACTGGCGGATTCCGATCCGGAGATAATGGACATCTGGAAGCAGAGCGAGCGGATCTCCGGTATTCCCCTGCGCGAAATATATTGGGACGGCGATGACGAAGCCATGGCCGACACCAGAAATTTACAACCGGCGCTTACAGTGGTGAACGTGGCCCTCTGGATGAAGGCGGCAAGAAGAGCGAAGCCGGCCTGCGCAGCGGGGCATAGCCTTGGCGAATACAGCGCGCTTACTGTAAGCGGCGTATTGAGCCTGAAGGACGTTATCTCCATTGTTACTTTGCGCGGCCGCCTTATGGCCGAGGCCGATCCGTCTGGAAAGGGCGGCATGGCGGCCATTTTGAAGCTGCCTTTCGAAGTTGTGGCGGAACTTGCCGGGCATGCGGCCAAAGCGACCCAGGAAATTATAATTGTAGCTAACCGCAACACTCCTGGGCAATTTGTGGTTAGCGGAACCAAAAAAGCCGTGGCCGAAATGGCTGAGCTGGTCAAGGAAGAAAAGGGGCGGGCGGTGCCCTTGGCGGTTAGCGGAGCATTTCACAGCCCCCTTATGGAAGAGGCCGCTGCGGAGCTTGCCCAGGCTATTAAAAAGCTTGATTGGAACAATCCATCCTTCCCGGTTTATTCCAATGTCACAGGAACGGCTATGTCAGACGGGCTTTCTCTGGCGGAGATTATGCCCAGGCAGATGGTTTCTCCGGTGCTTTGGATTGACACCGTGCGAAATATGTATGCCGATGGAGCCGTAAAATGGCTTGAGCTCGGCCCCAAAGCTGTGGTTTCAAAAATGGTTCCGGCCTGCCTTGAAGCTGTTGGCGGTGGAGAGTCGCCTGAACTTTATTTTGCTTGTAATGAAGAGCAGATTGCAAATTTGCCCGAGGATTTGAGATAAAGAAAATATGCGCGCAGCGGAATATTTGAATGTAAAGCTGAAAGAGGCAGTGGAAAAGCTGGGTTTTGCCTGGCCCCAGAAGGTGTTGACCGAGCAGCCCAAGGAAAGGAAGTTTGGCGACCTGGCCTGCAACGCGGCTATGCTGCTTGCGAAGGAAGCTCGCCGTGCGCCAAGGGATATTGCCGCGCAGCTGGCTGCGGCCATTCAAAATGACAGAATGATTTCAGCGGTGGAAGTGGCTGGGGCCGGATTTATCAATGTGCGCTTTGCCCCGGAGTTTTGGCATTGCGTAGTGCTTGAGGTGCTGGGCAGAAATTCGGATTTCGGTTCCATTCCGGTAACAGAAGGCTCCAAAAAAATTCAGATCGAGTTCGTTTCCGCCAACCCCACGGGGCCGCTGCACATAGGGCATGGGCGAGGAGCGGCTGTGGGCGACAGTCTGGCAAGGC
>CAZDJL010000077.1:0-5960 GCA_964505745.1 uncultured Desulfovibrionaceae bacterium
CGCGCCCGCCAACGCGAAGGAAACAGCCGCGAGCCCCGCCGCTGAAACCGCATCATCAGCCCAGACGGTGGCTTTGGAAACGGAAGCGCTGAAAGAGGACAAAACCCCGCCCGCCCGGAAGCTGACAAGTTGCTCTCCCATCAACATATCCAGCCAGGAAGCCGGGGCGAATGCGGTTGTGCCCAATGTGATTGGCAGTTCCGTGCGCACCGCCATTGAGAATTTCATGCGCCTGGGAATCACTCCGACCATAAAGGGCCAGGGCTTCACTGTGGTGAAGCAGTCTCCCGAGCCGGGCGCAAGTTTTAAAGACATTTCCAGCGCCGAGTGCATTCTCTGGCTTTCGGAGCAAAACCTATGAGCAAAAATATTCCTGACTGCATCAACGGCCTGAAAAACGAAATTGCGGAATTCGGGCTGAAATCGCATTCCGGGCAAGTGGAGCCGGGTGATGTTTTCGTGGCCCTGCCAGGCGACAAGGCCCCCGAGTTTATAGCCCAGGCCGTTGCAGGCGGCGCCGCCGCGATCGTGGCAGATGCCGGACACATAGAAAATTTCAAGGCCGCCAGCCCGGGCAAGGGCACCGGCGTCCGCTTCTGCCCGCTTTCCAGCCCGGACTTTGACGCAAGAGACGCCCTTGCGCTGCTGGCAACGGAAAAATTCAAAACCGGCAATCTTCCTTTTCCGGTTGTAGGCATCACCGGAACCAATGGCAAAACAACAATTACCTATCTTTTTGAGCATCTTTACAGGGCCAGGGGGAAACGGGCCGGCATCATGGGCACGGTGAGCTACCGCTGGCCCGGGCATAAAGAAAACGCTCCGCTGACCACCCCGGACTGCCTGACAGTGCACACCTCTCTTGCAAAAATGCGCGATCAGGGTAAAGTGGATACCGCCTTTCTGGAGGTGTCGTCGCACGCTCTTTCCCAAAAGAGGGTTTTGGGCGTTGATTTCTACGGGGCGATATTCACCAACCTGACTCAGGACCACCTCGATTACCACCGGGATATGGACGACTATTTTTCCGCAAAAGCGAAGCTTTTTTTCACCCCCTACGCTGGGGCCAGCCAGGTGGCCGTAATCAACCAGAGCCAGCCCTACGGCAAAAAACTGCTGGCAATGCTGCCCGATGAAGAACGGGTCATTAGTTACAGTCTGGAAGATGCCCCGGAAAAAACAGGCGCCAATTCCAGCCAGCCGCATTTGCAGGGCAGAATTTTGTCCTCCTCCACCTCCGGCCTGCACCTTGCCATGAACTGGCAGGCCAACGGAGAAATCCGCGCATGGGAAATAAAAACCCCGCTGATTGGAGCATATAACGCCGAAAATCTTTTGGCGGTGCAGGCGATGGCTCTGCGGCTGGGGTTCGTTCCCCAGGACTTTGACTGCTTCGCCAGCTTTACCGGCACTCCCGGGCGCATGGAGCGAATTGAAAACCCCCGCGGGCTTCATGTGTTTGTAGACTACGCCCACAGCCCCGATGCCCTGGTTAATGTGCAGAAAGAATTGAAAAATGTAGGCTTTAAACGGCTGATTACTGTATTCGGCTGCGGCGGCAACCGCGACCGCACCAAACGCCCGCTCATGGGCGAAGCCGTTGCCAAGTATGCTGATATAGCGGTGCTTACTTCAGACAACCCCCGTTGCGAAGACCCACTGACAATTATGGAAGATGTGCTTCCCGGCCTGAAAAACTGCTCTGCAGTAATTCAGGAGCCTGACCGCAGACAGGCCATAGCGCGGGCGCTTGAGCTTGCAGGCCCGGATGACGCCTTGCTTGTAGCTGGAAAAGGACACGAGGATTACCAAATAATCGGGACTACAAAGTACCCGTTCAGCGATCAGGAAATTATCAGGGAGATGTTGTTGTGCAAATAAAGCTACCCATAGTGGCAGCCACCATCCACAGCCAAGGTTCCATTCAGGGGCATGAGGACGTGCTGATTGAAACGGTAGGAATCGATTCGCGCGCCATACAGCCGGGGCATATGTTTGTGTGCATCAAGGGCGCGCACTTCGATGGGCACGATTTTATTGACAGTGTAGTCCAAAAAGGAGCCGCAGCAATCATCCTTGAAAGAATGCCCGGCAACCTGGACGCAATTCGCAGCCCCGATGGAAGGCCCGTGCCGCTTCTGAAAGTGGACGACACGGTGCAGGCCTTGGGCCGTTTGGGTCACTACCACCGCAAAATGGCCGACTCAAGAGTGATTGGAATCACCGGAACCGCGGGAAAGACCACAATCAAGGAGCTGCTGGCCCAGGTGCTGGTCAAAAAAGGTTCCACGGCAAAAAGCCCCCTGAACAAGAACAATCAGCTCGGCCTTCCCCTCTCCATGCTGGAAGCAAGCGGCAAGGAATCTTTCTGGGTGATGGAGGCCGGAATCAGCCAGCCCCATGACATGGACGATCTGGGCGCAATTCTTTCGCCCGACTTGGGCATAATTTTAAATGTGGGCCCCGGGCATGTGGCCGGGCTTGGCGACAAGGGAGTGGCCCACTACAAGGCACGCTTTCTCGCCCACCTGGCCAAGGGCGGCACAGGCCTGATTAACGCCGACTATCCCGATCTGATGCGGGAAGCAAGGCACACCTGTTCCGACTTGATCGTTTTTTCCGCTCAGGGACGGGACGCCCCTTACCGGGCCGGATACCTGGGGCCGGCAATCTCGGGCCAGCAGGCCCGGGGAGGACGCTTCCGCCTCTGGCTTGATGGTGAGACCATTGAAGTCGATGCCCCCTTGCGCGGCACAGTGGGGGCGGAAAATGTGATTGCAGTGGCGGCCGCCGCCCATCTGATGGGCCTTTCGCCAGACCAGATCATAGCCGGCCTGGCCGAAGCGCAACTTCCGGAGCAACGCTTCAGCATGAAAGAAATCGGCAAATGGACGCTGATTGACGATACTTACAATGCCAACCCCCTATCTTCGGAACGCATGATTAACTCCGCCGCCGATGTTGCCGCCGGGCGCAATCTGGTGCTGGTGATGGGAGAAATGGGCGAATTGGGAGCAATGGGCAAAGAGGCTCATCAGCAGCTTGGTAAAATAATGGGGGGCACCAGGGCCAAAGCCGTTTTCTGGAAAGGCGGCTTTGCCGAGGACGTGGAAGAAGGCCTGGCTTCGGAACACTGGCGCGGCAAATTCATTCGCGTTTCAGACGGAGATGAAAATCATTTTACAGAGCAGATGCTTGGGCTAGACCTTGCAGACGCAGTGGTTTTATTTAAAGGCTCTCGCATGAACCGCCTGGAAGTTTTTTTTGAAGCAGCTCATAAGAGCTTGCAGGAGAACCATAAAAATTAGAGCATTTAAACATTGAAAGGCTACTTCTGACAAAATGCTCTGGCGGCGCGAACAGCGCCCCTGCCCCACAGGCGCAGGCGAAAGAGAATTCCGCCGTCAAACGCCAAAGGCGGCGCCTAAAAATTAATCAGCTATTAGGACAGTCAAATGCTTTACAACCTGCTCTCGCCATTAAGCACGGACGTTTCATTCCTGAACGTATTCCGCTACATCACCTTCCGTTCGGCCGGAGCGCTGGTTACTGCATTGATTTTAAGCATTGCCCTGGGCCCCTTGTTCATTGAATGGCTGAGGCGTCTTAAATGGGGCCAATATATTCTGGAAGATGTGCCCGTTCATAAAAACAAAGCCGGAACCCCTACCATGGGGGGGCTGCTTATTCTTTTCTCCGCAACAGTAAGCGTAATGATTTGGGCCGACCTCATGAACCCTTACGTCTGGCTGAGCATTCTGGTTCTGCTGAGCTTTGGCGCCGTGGGCTTTTGGGACGACTTCACAAAACTTAGGGGAAAGCACAACAAGGGCATCAGGGCCCGCACCAAATTTTCAGCCCTCACTCTGGTGGCGGTGGGAGTAATGATCCTGCTTTTGCAGCTGCCAGCATATTCTACGGTGCTTTCAATACCCATGCTCAAGGACATCACGCCGGATCTTGGCTGGTTTTATATCCCCTTCGCAGTGATTGTGATGGTGGGCGCGTCTAATGCGGTGAACCTGACCGACGGCCTTGACGGCCTGGCCATAGCCCCGGTGGCCGTGGGTTCCCTGGTTCTTGGCATCTTCATGTATTTAACCGGCACGGCCGCATTTGCAAGCCATCTGTATTTGCCGCACATTCCCGGAGTAGGCGAAGTGACTGTTTTCTGCGCTGCGATCGTTGGCGCGTGCATCGGTTTTTTATGGTTCAACGCCTACCCCGCCCAGGTGTTCATGGGCGATGTAGGCTCCCTTGCCCTGGGAGGCACCCTGGGCTTCATGGCGGTGCTCTGCAAGCAGGAACTTCTGCTGGTGATCATAGGCGGCTTGTTCGTGGTTGAAACCTTATCTGTGGTTCTGCAGGTGGGATATTTCAGGTTCACCAAAGGCAAGCGTATTTTGCGCATGGCCCCTTTGCACCATCATTTTGAATTGAAAGGCATTCCGGAATCTAAAATAATCATCCGTTTCTGGATAGTTTCCGTCCTTCTGGGGATGCTGGCGCTTTCCATGCTCAAGCTCAGGTAAACGATATGCAATGCGAACTTAAAATAAAACTGGATCCTAACGGCCTTGGCGTGGTTGTGGGGGGAGGAGCTTCCGGCCTCGCCGCAGCAAAACTTTTAACAAGGCTGGGCCTTAGCGTGCGCCTGCTGGAGAAGAAAGAGCGCTCCGATCTGGCCCAGACAGCCAAAGAACACGGCTGGGAAATACAGTTCGGAGAGCACCACGCCGCACAGTTTGAAGGTGCGTCGGTTATCGTGCCCAGCCCGGGGCTTGCGCTCTCCAAGCTTTTAACTTTCATTCCCGCCGGCATGGAGGCGCTGGTGATGGGCGAGATGGAACTGGCCTACCGCCAGGTGAACGAGCCGATTATCGCAATTACCGGAACCAGCGGAAAAACCACCACGGCAAGCCTTTGCGCGGCCATGCTTGAGGCCGGAGGCAAAAAAGTCTTTCTGGGCGGCAATATAGGCACTCCGCTCTCCGAATACGTTCTTGCCGGGCAGAAAGCGGATGTTCTGGTGCTTGAAATTTCCAGTTTCCAGCTGCAAACTTGCAGCACCTTCCATCCCCATGTGGCAATGCTTCTCAACCTGTCAGAAAACCATCTCGACTACCATGCGAACATGCAGGAATATGAGGACGCCAAATTCAACCTGTTCCGCTGCCAGAACGAATCCGACTACGCAGTTTTTCCCTCGGGCATGGCCTCTTCGCCCAGGCTTGCCGCAATTGAGGCGCAAAAAGTTTTTTTCTCGCCTGAAAACTATTTTAAGGAAACCAGCCTGTTTGGAGAACATAATCAGGCGAATCTGGCGGCGGCATGGCAGGCGGCCCTGCTGTTCGGGGTAAGCCTTGACGACGCGCGGCGCGCGGCGAAAGAATTCAAGGCCATAGAGCACCGCCTTGAAATGGTTGGAGAAAAAAGAGGCGTTCTTTTTGTGAACGATTCCAAGTCAACCACAGTCGAATCGCTGCGAGTGGCTCTTACCGCAATGAACCGCCCTGTGCTTCTGCTTGCGGGCGGCGTTTTCAAGGGAGGAGACCTTGCCTCGCTTGCTCCCCTCATCCGGGAGAAAGTGAAGGCGATAGGCCTTTTCGGCGCAAACAGAGAAATATTCGAACCGGCGTGGAAGGGCCTTGCCCCGGTAGCCTGGAGCGAAACCATGCAGGAAGCGGTAAACAAGCTGATGGAAGGCGCGGCTCCGGGAGATGTGATGCTGCTGTCGCCCGCCACCGCCAGTTTCGACCTGTACGCCAACTACAAAGCGCGCGGCAATGAGTTCAAGCGCATATGGGAGCACTTGCAATGATGCAGCAAGCGGGTTCAAAATCAAAAGGGCAGATTGACTGGCTGCTTCTCGCCACTATCATGCTTCTGCTTTGCCTTGGCCTGACCATGGTGCTTTCTTCAAGCGGCGTGGTTGCGGCGAAAAAATATGGCGACCAATA
>CAZDJL010000078.1:0-5945 GCA_964505745.1 uncultured Desulfovibrionaceae bacterium
CTACCACACGCTTCAGCGGATCCCATTCGTTCCAGCAATTTACTATCTTAGCCATGATTCGCTCCTAAAAACTATTTAGTTAAACAAAGAGATGTTCGTTTATTCTCTTAATACCTATCTACGGAAGGGCTGGTCTTTTTTAAAGTATGTAACGGTAATATGCCTTTTGTTACGAAGAAAGGCATGGGCCTTGCGCCCCAATTGCCTTTAATCTGCAATGTGTTACAACAGGGCTTAGGAGGTGAATTGCGTGGGGAACCGGCGGCCAAGCGACAGGGAAATAAAAAAGCAGCTTCAGCTCATTCTGAAAAGCCCTGGTTTTGCCTCTTCCGAGCGTGTGAAAAGCTTTCTTGAATATGTGGTGGCGGAAACTCTCGGCGGGCGTGGCGACAAAATCAAGGCCTACAGCGTGGCTGTGGACGTGTTCGACCTCGGCCTGGATTTCGACTCCTCCCTGAATCCTTCCGTGCGAGTTGCCGCCGGACGCTTGCGCAACAAGCTCGAGCACTACTATTTCACTTCCAATAATGACGACAGGGTGAAAATAACCATCCCAAAGGGAGGATATCTTCCCCATTTTTCCCGTTTGTCCTCCCCCAGGCAGCATGAAGACAAAGAACCGGAGCTGGAGTTGCCGGCTGTGGAGCTCGCGGAGGCGGATGACAGGCAGGAAAGCGTTGCCAGAAGCCGCCCCACTGTTATTGTTATGCCGTTTAAAAGCCTTGGCGGGCAGGAAGGCCTGGAAGAATTCCTGGCCGGGCTTGCGGAAGAAATAGCTATCGCCCTTACCCGTTTTGATGAGCTTTCCGTGGTGAATGTTCAGCCCAGAGGCGGGAAAGAGCCGGACATGTGGGAAACCGCGAAAAAAATAAATGCGCGCTTTATTGTGGGCGGAAGCGCCCAGGCGGGCGGCGAGGAAAACAACAGCCTGCGCATGCGCGTTTATCTTGTGGACAGCACCAATCAGACTCAGGTGTGGGCGGAAAAATATGATGGAACCCTAAGTTCTGCCAGCCTTTTTGATATTCAGGATGAAATTTCCGAACAGGTGGCCGCGCGCATCGGGGACAGCTTCGGGCTGATAAACCGGATGCTGCTCAAGGAAAAGGCGGCAAAAAGCCCAGCCGATTTGAAAGTGTATGAAGCCATGCTTTATTACCACAACTGGCTTGCATCGCTCACTCCCGAACGGTTCGTAGTTACAAAAACAGCCCTGGAAAGGGCCATTGCCCTGGACCCCGGCTATGCCACGACCAAAGCCATGCTGTCCGATTTATACGCCTCGCATTACCAGTGGGGCCTGCGCGCGTTCGAGAATAACCTGGAGCTTTCCGACCGGCTAGCCAATGAGGCGGTGGAGCTGGACAGCAACTGCCAGTATGCCCACTGGGCCAAAGCCTACAACTGCTATTTGCGCCGGGACGAAAAACTTTTTCTGGAGTCTGTTTACCGGGCGCTGGAGTTGAACTCGTCCAACACCAACATCCTGGCCACGTCGGGCAAAAAGCTCGCCATGATCGGGCGCAGCGACGAAGGGCTGGAAATGCTCTCCAGGGCGCTCAAGCTTAACCCGCACATTCCCTGCTGGTACAGGAGCGCGCCGTTCATAGTGCATTTTATGCACCAGGAGTATGAACAGGCGCTTTCGGAAGCGAAATACATTACCACTCCCAATTTCATGTGGGGGCCGCTGATGCGGGCCGCGGCCTACGGCATGCTGGGTTTTACAGCAGAAGGGCGGGAGGAGCTTGACGCGCTGCTGTCCATAGAGCCGGACTTCCGGGAACATGGATCCAGGGCCATGCTTCTGCTTTTCTTTCAGCCGGAATCCGTGGAAAAAGTGATGGAAGGCCTGTCCAAAGCCGGGCTATAATCCTGTTTTTTGTGCGGTTTACTTTTTTCTCAAGTCTGGCAATAACCCGATAATTACATCAGGTTCAATCCGGTGCAGCACAGTGTTCGCTTTGAAAAAAGGTTGACGCCCTGTAGCGGGAATGAAGGCCCCGGCCAGGGGAAACGGGCGGAATCCGCTTCGGTTTCCCCTTTTCGGGCGCGCGGTATCAAAGCCGTTTTACCTTTCGGGCTTAGCGTTACTTACGGTAACAAACTTGTGGAGAGTAAGTTTTTTTATGAAGGTTTTGCTATATTCCTAAAATATATTAAATTGCAGGCAAGCTGTAAGCCAGTCGCATTTTCAACCCAGTCATATTTCTAGCCAAAGGGGTCTAAGCTGATGAGTGAAATGAAAGACAATGAAGTGTTTGTTGACTCTCCAGTGGACGGAGCACAGAAAAGACTTGAGCAACTTGGTTACAAGCAGGTGCTCGACCGCAGACTTTCGGTGTTTGGCAACGTGGTTATGGGGCTTTCCAACGTCGCCCCGGTTATGGCCGCATTTTTATATGGCCTCGCAGCCTTTACCGTGGCGGGAACGGGGGCCATTGGCGCAGCCTGGATGCAGGGCATCAACGTTTGCCTGATCGGGCTGATTCTCGCCGAAGCGGGCTCCATTTACCCGGTTTCGGGCGGGCTTTACTCCCTGGTCAAATACATGCTGCCCCGGCCGCTCGCGTTTGTGGCCGTGTTTACTTTTATGATCCAGGCCTTCATTTACCCCCCCGCCATCTCCATGGGCCTCGGGCTTTATTTGCAGGAGCTTTTCCCGGCCTTGCCGCAAACCGAGATGGCCACCAGCGTGATTGCGGCCATCGCCCTGATTCTTTCCCTGTTCATCGGTCTGAACAACATTGTCACTAGCAACCGGGTGGCCAAATTCTTTTTGGCCCTGCAAATGATTGTTATTTTTGTGTTTCTTTATATCTGTTTTGCAAACCCGGTACGCCCGCTCAGCGAGGTGATGTTCGACCCGGTGATGCTTGGAGCGGACGGGCTCAGCCTGGCTCCGGTTTCCTTCATGGGAGTTTTGCTTGGGCTGGGAATAATGTGCGCCGCCATTGACGGGTATCCTGCATCGCTTGGCTTTTCTGAAGAAACCAAAGGGTCGTGCCGCAATGTGGGCAAGGCGGTGCTCATCACCGCCCTTTGCACCGTATTTCTGGTGGTCATCTGCATGACCATGGGCGCTATCGCCGCGCCAGACCTGGTGGCTTTCCTGGGTTCTTCTTCGCCCTATCTGTACATAGCCCAGTCTTACATGGGCCAGATGGGGGCAGACCTGATCAATATCGGCATCATCATCGCTTCGTTCAGCTGCCAGACCGTGGTCATTACCTATATGTCCCGTGTAATTTTCACCGGCGCCCGCGACCGTATCTGGCCCGAACCGGTGAACAGGTTCCTGGGCCAGGTTTCCAAGCGCCAGACCCCCTGGGCCTGCACTGTGGTTGTGGGGGTAGTGTGTTCGCTGATGGTCTTTTCCAACACCATGGTCGACCTGGTGACCTATGGCGGCATGTCGGCGGCCATAGTCTATATGCTGGTGGCCATAGGCTCCATCAACAGCCGCCGCAGGGAACCCAGGCTTACCCGTCCTTTCCGCATGCCTTTCTTTCCGCTGCCTCCCATTCTGGTGACCCTGTTCCTTATTGTGGCCATAGGCTCCCAGGAAACCAGCAACCAGCTGGTGGTCGGTTCGTTTGTGACTTTTGCGCTGCTTTATTACTTCCTGTACATTCGCCCGCGCGACAAGAAGGAGGGCAATACAAATGGATAAACAGGTTGTTATAGCGGACATAGCCAGCGAGGTTGGGGCCAAAGTGGCCGAAAGCCTCGCCGCCAAAGGCTGGATGGTAACCGGAATTTCCGCCGGAAAGGCGGAAGCCGACTATTGCTGTAATCTTCTTGACCGCGCCGAAGTGATCGGAACGGTTGACCGGATTGAAGCGGAACGGGGCCCGATATATGGGCTTTTTACCGCCACTGCCTTTGAGCTGCCCGGAATTCCCTTTCTTTCGGCCACCCCGGACAAATGGCAGGCCCGCCTGGACGCCTGGCTTGCGCTTGCCACCAACCTGTCTTTTGCCTGCGGCCGGCAGATGGCCAAGCGCAAGGAAGGGCGGATTATGGTGCTTGCGCCGGATTTCAGCCGGGTGAAAGGCGATTGTGTGGTGGAGGCCACGGCGGCAGGAGCCCTGCACGGTTTTTTGAAAAGCTTTGGGGCGGAAGTGGCCGGGGAATATGTGTGTGTGAACGGCATTTATGCAGGCCTTCCTTTTGACTTTGAGGCCATAAACTCCACTTGCGACTATCTTCTGGATGACGGCGCCTATGTTTCGGCCCAGTTGATTTCGCTGGCGGAAAATGCTTGAAGGAGGAAACCATGCAAAAATATGCCGAACTTAAAAATCAGATAGTGCTCATAACCGGCGGAACACAGGGCATTGGCGAGGCAATGGCCGATGCGTTCGCAGCGCAGGGCTGTAAGCTCGCTATTAATGGACGGGCGTTGAACGACAAGGTAAGAAAAGTTGCCGACAGAACCAATGCCCTGCCGGTTATGGGAAGCATTTCCGAACCCGGAGTTGCAAGCCGCATTGTGGAGGAAACCATTGCAGAATACGGCAAGCTGGATGTGCTGGTATGCAACGCCGCGGGTATGGACATGAAGCCCTTTTTAGAACACCCGGAAGAGAAATGGTGGCCTCAGGTAAACATCAACCTCAGCGGGCATTTCGAATGCGTGAGAACGGCGCTTCCCGGCATGATCAGGCAAAAAAGCGGCACGATCATACTGATCAGCTCGTTTTTCGGAACCCTTGGCTGGAACAACGCCTCCGGCTATGGGGCGTCCAAATCCGGCTTGCTGGCCATGGGCCAGTATCTTGCCAGAGAGCACCGCAAAGACGGCGTAAATGTATGCATCATTGTGCCGGGGGTCATCCGCACCGCCCAGCTTCAGGTTGACGCCGATGACCTGGGCATATCGTATGAGGAAGTGTGCGAGATGTACGCCCGGGATATTCCCATGCACCGCATCGGCATGCCGGCCGAAATTGCCGGCATGGCCGTGTTCATGGCTACCGGGGCTGGCGGGCGCGGGCTTTCCGGCAGGCATGTTCAGGTAAGCGGCGGGGATTATAGAACCACACCTTATTATGTTTAGGGGGCACTGAGATGAAACTGAAAAACAGAGTTGCGCTGATCACCGGGGCCAGCCGGGGCATCGGAAAAGGAATAGCCCTTGCCTACGCCAGGGAAGGGGCGGATATAATTTTCACCTATCACAGCAATCATAAGGCTGCGGAAGAGACGCGGCTTGAGCTGGAAGCTTTGGGGGGCCGCGTGATGATGAGCCAGACCGACTCGGCCGATGAAAAAGCGATCATCAAGCTGCGCGACTTGGTTAAGGAGCGCTTCGGCAAGCTGAATATCCTGGTCAACAATGCGGGAACCATCGGCGAGGAACTGCCTTGCGCGGAGATGCCGGTGGAAGAGTTTGACCGCGTGCTTGCCTGCGATTTGCGGGGAGTGTTCATGTTTTGCAAATATTTCATCCCGCTGATCGCCAAAAACCCGGTGGGCAAGATCATCAACATCACATCCGAGCTGAGCTTCAAGGGCCGCGCCAACTACATTCCCTACGTTACCGCGAAAACTGGGCTGAACGGGCTTTCCCGCTGCCTCGCCTACGAGCTGGCCCCGGACATCCTGGTGAACAGCATCGCCCCCGGCCCCATTGAAACCGACATGATACTGGCGGATATGGATCCGGTGTGGCTGGAGAAGGAAAAAGATATTCCGCTGCAACGCCTGGGCAAGGTGGAGGAAATAGCCGCCGCTGCCCTGCTTCTGGCTTCGGATGAAGGCAACTTCTTCTGCGGGCAGATTGTAAGCCCAAATGGCGGGGCTGTGTTCACCTGATATTAATTGTTTTCCCGCATCTTTCGGGCGGGTTTGCCCCAAGGCATGCCCGCCTGAAAGCTTTTTCAGTTAATCCTGGTTATGGGGTTAATTTTAAAACCAGGCACAAGGCATTTCAGTTTTGC
>CAZDJL010000079.1:0-5904 GCA_964505745.1 uncultured Desulfovibrionaceae bacterium
TGATGGAATCGGGCAGGGCAGGGGGCATCAATTGTTGCTTTGCTGTTTGCCGTCGCCCGTAAGCAGTGGGTTGTTTTGCAGAAGGGGGGCGATTTCCATGACGTTTTCAAACAGATAGTAGTCAATCAGCCTGCAGAGCAGATGCCCCGCAGTTATGTGGATTTCCTGTATAAGGGCGGTATTCTCCGCCTCCACATTCAGCAGATGCGAGCAGAAAGGAGGCATTTTGCCCCCCTTGCGTCCGGTCAGGCCCACGGTGATAATTCCGCGTTCCCGCGCCACCATCAGGGCTTCCAGAACACTCTGACTGTTGCCGGAAGTGGAAATGCCCACAAGAATGTCTCCGGGGTTTCCCAGCGCCTGCACTTGTTTGGAAAAAATATAATCGAAACTGTAATCGTTTCCAATCGCCGTCAGCGCCGAGGTGTCTGTGGTCAGGGCGATGCCGGCCAGCGGGGGGCGTTCAATCATGAAGCGGTTGGTCAGCTCCGCCGCAAGGTGCTGTGCGTCTGCCGCCGAACCTCCATTGCCGCAGAACATGATTTTATTCCCCTGGGCAAGGGCTACGGCCATGATTTTTGCTATTTCAACAATTTGCGCGGCTTCTTTTTTGAAAAAAGACTCCCTCAATTGCATGCCGTCCTGCGAGTGTGCGGCAATTATTTGCAGTGCCTGGTCCATATATCTATATGTTCTCTTTTTTAAAGTTGCTTTTAACCACTGTCGATCTTAGATAGAAGAATAGCAATAATTTTATAGATTAACCAGGATTCGGCCGAAAGGGGGAAGGTGACACGGACAAGTTTTTAGAATTATTTCTGGTAATTTCTCTAGAAAAAGTTTACAGTTTTAGAAAAGTTTGGTCTTTCTAGAAAAGAGCATCTGTTTACTAACCTTTGCCCGGATTTGTGTGAATGCCAGATGAAGAAGATTAAAAACTGGACTCAGGTATTTAGCAAGAACGCCCAGTTCGGTCCCTGCCTTAAGGAGCAAAAAGGGACAAAAGCCTGCAACGTGAACAGTCTGGCATCGCTTAAAGAATTTCTCAAGCTTCTTTATATCAAGCATTACATGGTAAAACCGTTTTTTACCATGCCAAATTATCCGCTGGTGGAGAACCGCGAGCTGTTGCCTTCATTCGAGCCGGACGCATATGAATATAAAGACCTGCCCGCGTTCAGCATGGTGGCTTTTGACCGTCCGCTGTCCTATTTTAAGGAAATTTTTCAATTTGACATCCTGCATCCGAAGGATCAGCCAAGGGGCGTGCCGGATACTCCGGAAAATATGCTGTATGGTGTGGTCTCGTCTTCCCTGAACAGTATTCTTGCGCGCATACCCAAGGCCATGCACGAATCTTTCCGGGCCAGATTCACGAAGCTTGACGTTACCGAGTTGAGCAATTTTCAGGAACTTCTTCCCTATCTTGCGGCAATGGACCGGGGGCAGGTTATGGCCAGGCGGGCGGATGGGAATTTTTATCTGGCCGGTGTTTATGCCTCGTTTCCCTCCGACCTTGATGCCGAAATAAAGCGTTTTGGGGTGCGAGTGGGAAAATTTCGGGTGGATGATGATGAAAGCTATGAAAGCAACCGCCTTTTTGTGTATCAGTATCTCATGGAGCTTTATGGGTTCCCCATAGTTTCGGAGCGCAGAACTTCCGCCGCCCTGTTTGCGCGGCGTTTGCACAAAATTGGCGAGCGCTTCATCATTTTCGTGCTTGGGCAGAGCGACCGTTGCCTTACAGTGATTTCCAGCCTGAGCGGGCAGCATCTCTACCCCAAGGTTGAGAAATATGCGTTGATAGAGGTTGAGCCCGATCAGGTGGAGGCCATAAAAAAGCTTGAGGAACGCGACTTGTTTCTGGATCATGAGCGCAGGACCGTAATTCTGCGCGTGAGATACCAGCAGCACAAGTTCAACCCGGAAAACATCCGCCAGGAGCGCGCCCTTTCGGTAGAGAAGCAGGAAATACTGCATCCGATTACCGGGGAGGCGTTCGGCGATTTCAACATTGTCAAGGATGTGAGCAATTTCTTTCTCCGCCTCAACGACATTGTGCGCGGCGAATACTATGGGCGCGCTGTATATAAACGCACTGAAATTATTGAGGACACCGATACGGAGGAAAAACGCCTCAAATTCCTTTACGCCTGGCTTTCCAAGCATCAGGTTAGAATTATCGGATATTCCGACGAATTTTTCTCGAACATAGTGAAAGTTCTGGACAATTATCTGCTTGCGCCCGAAAATTACCAGGCCTTTGACAATCTGCACGACCTTCACCAGGAAGTATGGGCCAAATACAGCTATATTCAGCAGGCGCGAAAAGTGCGCATGCTGGAAGACATAAGCCAGCGTTCATTGAAGGGAGAGCTGATAAGCTATTCGCGCATGCTGGAAGAGGCGGTGGCCCTGCTTAAGGAATTGAAGTTTGAAATTGCCAACTATTTTGATCAACTGGTCTGCCATGTAATCTATCTGGTAGAGAAAATTTTGAATGACCGCTATATTGTAAAAAACTATATCGAACCTCCCGAGGCTACAATGACCCCCTACGGTCTTGAGGTGCGCCGCAACTACAAGAAGCTGGTGGCGCTGATGGATGACTTCCTGTCGGTGCGCAAGGCCCGCTGCGAGCTGGTTTTGCCCGGCAAAAGGGGCGGAATTCAGTTTTAGAGTTTCCATTTGCCCAGTCTTGTTTTATAATTCAGGCAAACAGGCATTTTGCACTATAAAAATGAGCATATTACGACCATTACCAGAGCGGTTGCGTCCGGCGCAGCTGGAATATTTTGTGGGCCAGGCGCATTTGCGCGCCAGGCTAGGCAATCTGTTGAAGGCGCAACGGCTGCCCAGCCTTCTTTTCTTTGGTCCCCCCGGATGTGGAAAATCCACCATTGCGCTGCTGCTGGCTAACGCGCATTCCGACAAGGTGCTTCGTCTTTCCGCGCCAGAGGCAGGGCTGCAGAGCCTGCGCCGCGCGCTTGTAAATGTGGAAGTGCTGGTTCTTGATGAAATTCACCGTTTTTCCAAGGCGCAGCAGGATTTTTTTCTTCCCGCCGTTGAAAGTGGCGATATTACTCTGCTTGCCACAACCACCGAGAACCCTTCTTTCAGCGTTACCAGGCAGCTTCTGTCGCGTCTGCATGTTTTGCGTTTGCGCCCGCTTACTGTTGAGGAACTGAAGGAGCTTCTCAGCAGAGGGCTTGGTGAGCTTGGAATAACCCTTGAACAGGAAGCCCAGGAGATGCTGGCCATGCTCGCGCATGGGGATGCGCGCACTCTTTTTAACCTGCTTGAATATATTGTAAGCCTCAGCGACGAGGAGCGCAAAGCCGGAGCGCTAAAAGCTCTGCTTCCTGAAATAATGATCCGCCACGACCGTGATGGCGACAGTCATTACGAGCTGGCTTCGGCCCTGATTAAGTCGATCCGGGGAAGCGACCCGGATGCGGCTCTTTATTACCTCGCCTGTTTGCTTGAGGGGGGCGAAGATCCTCGGTTTATCTGCCGCAGGCTTATTTTGTCCGCTTCCGAAGACGTGGGCCTGGCCGACCCGCATGCATTGACCATGGCTGTGTCCTGCCAGCAGGCGGTAGAGTTTGTAGGCATGCCGGAAGGCTTTATTCCGCTTGCGGAAACGGTGGTGTATCTGGCGCTTGCCCGAAAGAGCAACTCAACCTACGCCGCTTATTACAAAGCCGCCAAAGAGGTGCGTGAAAACGGGCCGGAACCGGTTCCTCTGCACCTGCGCAATGCAGTAACGGCAATGCACAAGGCCTGGGGCTATGGAAAGGGATATAAATACCCGCACAATTTTCCCGAAGCATGGGTCAAGCAGCAGTATTTGCCCGAACAATTGGCCGGGTCGCAATATTACCATCCCACCGCTCATGGCGAGGAGGCCCGCATTGCTTCATGGTGGAAGCGCGTTCATTCAAGCCAGGTTCAGGCGGTTAAAAGCGCGCGCGGAATAGCTCATTCCCCTTATGCCGGAGGGGAGGCGGGGGCTGCGGCCGGGCCTGATGATGGCGGCAAGCCGGATGAGGATTGAGCCATGCTGAAATATTCCATTATAACCCCAAGCCGGGGAGACAGGCCGAAAGCGCTTGCCCAGGCAATAGACGCAGTGAAGGTTTCGGCGGAGGCCGGCGGTGTGCTTGGTCGGATTGAAATGCTTGTGGGTTTTGACGGAATAAGCGGGGAACGGGTGCGAGATTATGACTTTGTGCGCTACTATGATTTTCCAAAGGACAATGATTTTGGCAACGCTATTCGCAACGGGCTGTTAAAAGCAAGCCGGGGCGGGCGCATAATTTTTCACGATGACGACAATACCCTCACCCCGGAGGCTTTTTCCGTTTACGAGAGCCTGCCGGAAGCGGATATGATTGTAGCCCGCATAGATGTTTCCCGGGCATTCGACAAGCCCTACCTTCCAGAAGCGGTTGACGGGCGCGAGCTGATCCGCCAATGCAATATAGACCCTTTGTGCTTGTGCTTTGAGCGCAGGCTGGTGGTGGATATTTGCGGAGGCTGGCAGGGGCGGAGTTATGAGGCAGATTTCCTGAATATCGTGCGTTATTTCCGCAGGGCTAAAAATGTCAGGATTGTGGATGACTTGGTTGGCGTATATGACTCCGGGCGGGGGCTTGATTCCGGCGGCCTGAATTTCAGGCAGGAAAAACTGGTTCCTCCTGTGTGAGCTTTCCTTTTGGTAAATATTTTTTAAATCGCTTGCTTTTCATTTCTCTTGCGATGTATAATTCCATCAAAACTCGCTGTGTGGCTGTCTGGCGATTTGAGCTGCTTATATGCTGATAGAATCTATCAAGTCCTTGGATTCATATGTAACACCTGAGGGCAAGGCCTCTTTCCTGGCTCGAAGGTTTCCTTCGGCGGCACATTATTTGCGCCTTCTGGCTGTGGTCTGCAAGGCAGGCCTTCTGGCCAGAAAGGGGAAATATACTTCTGAAGATTGGGTCAGAAGCAGCCAGGAAACCGTGCATTCGCTGGAACAGACCGGAACCAGATTTTTTGTGGAAGGGCTCGAGTTCTTTAAAGCCATTGATGAGCCATGCGTGTTCATAGGCAACCACATGAGCACATTGGAAACGTTTGTTCTGCCCTGCATAGTGGAGCCATTCAAGCCGGTTACATTCGTAACCAAGGACTCTTTGCTGAAATATCCATTTTTTGGAAAAGTGCTTGCCTCGCGCAACCCCATAGTGGTTGGCCGGGTAAACCCAAGGGAAGACTTGGCCACCATGCTCAGGGAAGGGGAAAAGCGGCTGGCGATGGGCACTTCAATTATTGTTTTCCCGCAAAGCACCCGCAGTTCCTGCTTTGATCTGACCGCTTTCAACTCAATCGGGGTGAAACTTGCCCGGCGCTGCGGGGCTCCTATTATTCCGGTTGCGGTAAAAACGGATGTGTGGGGCATGGGCCGTTTTTTCAAAGATATTGGCCCTATTGTTCCCAGCCGGGACGTGCACTTCCGGTTTGGCCCGCCTATAATGGTTGACGGCAACGGGAAAAGGGAACATGAGCTGGTCTGTGATTTTATTTCCAATTCTCTCAAAGAATGGGGCGTGGAAACTATTCGTGCCATTCCCGTTTAGGGCTGATCCACGGGGTTTAAAGGCGAACCTTTCCCACGTGCATTTTTTTGTCTGGCGCGCGGCGGGCAACCGGGGCAGTCGTAAAGTCATTCTTCCAAATTCAGAAGGTCCTGTAACCGGGGATGCCAGGTAGCAGAAGAAAGTGTTATGGCGAATCGTCTTGACATATGCAGGCGTGTGGTTTAGGGATACAGGTTCGTGCTCGTAGCTCAGTTGGATAGAGCGTACGCCTCCTAAGCGTAAGGCCGCAAGTTCGATTCTTGCCGGGCGCACCATTTTT
>CAZDJL010000080.1:0-5899 GCA_964505745.1 uncultured Desulfovibrionaceae bacterium
TCTACACAGGCGAAGACACTCTTTCCCTACACGACGCTCTTCCGATCTCTGAATCTCGGGCAAATCTATAATCATCTGATCTATATTCAATATGGCCCGGCAAAGCTCGTCAAGGTCAACCGGCGGCTCGCTTGAAGTCATCACCTTGGAAATTCTGGTTCTGGAAATAAGTTCACGGGCAAGCGACATGTTCAGCGGAGGCAGAGCCACAGCCTTGTCGTCTACGGCGTTCCTTATCAGGCCTCCATGCCCAAGGTAGATTACAGGGCCGAAGGTGGGGTCTATTTTCATTTCCAGAAAAAGCTCCTGGGCGGATATTCCCCGCTTCGCAGCGTGCACGCTGGCGCCCTTAACCCGGCAGACGTCCGGATCTTTGGCCGCGCTTGCCAGCAAGTTCTGTACGGTTGTAATTGTGGAGGCCTGGGAATAGACCCCGTGCACGGCATATTGCTTGGAAGAACGGCCTTTGTTCTGTTTCCGGCATTCATAGTCCACATCCAGAATCAGGCTGACCGGGAACCCGATATTATCGGCCTCCTCCGCCACATTTTCCACAATATGCTCACCGTGCTCAATGTATTTCGAGCGGGAAAGCGGCATCCGGTAGGCCCCCAGCAGCTCGCGCACTTCCGTACGGGTCAGGCTGTCCCGTCCTTCATCAAGGGCTTTGCGGATAATTTTCCTGCCTTCTTCCGGGTAAGGGGTGGTGGCCTCATTCAGCGGATCCGGGGTTTCTTTCAGCATGCTCTGGTTGGTGGCATACTCGCCAAGGTAGGTAAACGCCCGGATAGCGTGCTCCGGCGTGGCGTAAGTGGGTATGCCCAGCTTTTCCATCACATGCCTCGCCTCGGCAGATGCCTCTTCGCCCAGCCAGGAGGTAAGTATCAGCCGCTTGCTTTTTCTGAGCGGCTCTGCCAGGGCCCTGGCAACTTCAAGCGGGTCGTTGCCGGCAAAAGGAACGTGCATTATCAAAACCGCGTCAACGTCCTTGTCTTTGAAAACTATATCCATAACCTGCTGGTAAATCTGCCCGGAAGCGTTGTAGGCAACGCCCACCGGGTTGCCGTGCGACCAGTTGCTTTCAAGCAGCACGTTAAGATCGGCCACTGTCTGGCTTGACAGGGTGGCAAGATCTCCCCCGGCAGCGAACAGCGCGTCCGCCGCCATAACCCCGGCGGAAGTGCCGTTGGTGATTATGGCCAGCCTGCCCCCCCGGTAAGGTTTGGGATTTGAAAGAGAACGCGCCGCATGGAAAAGCGAATCGATATTATGCACCCGAAGCATTCCGGCCCGGCGAAAGGCAACGCTATACACTTCTTCCGGGGTAAATTCTGTGGCGCCTTTGTTGCTTATGTCGCGCACGTTCAAAAGCTCGATGGCCTTGCTGGGCCTCATTACCACTACGGGCTTGTTTTTAGCCGCGGCCCGCGCCGCGGACATGAATTCGCGCGCGTTTTCAATATGCTCCAGGTAAATGAGAATAGCTTTGGTGTGGGTGTCGGTCACCAGATAGTCGATCATATCGGAAAAGCCGATATCCAAGCGTGCTCCAAGGGAAATGACGTGTGAAAAACCCAGCTTGATGCTGTTGGCCCAATCCAGCACCATTGAAAAAAGGCTGTCCGACTGCGAAACAAACGCCATGCGCCCCGGAGTTATTTCCACATGCGCCATGGTGGCGTTAAGATTCAGCCAGGGAACCATCACCCCAAGGCAATGCGGCCCCAAAATACGCATATTCGGGGTGTTCGCGGCCCTGAGCAGTTCGGCCTTGACCTGTGAAACCCTTTCCGGGCTGACCCCGGACAGGCCTCCGGCAAGAAGAATGGCGGCCTTGGCCCCCTTATGACGAAGCTCGTTTAAAACATCGGGAGCCTCTTCAAGCGGCACGCAAAGCACGGCAAGGTCGGGGGTGATAGGCAAAGAAAGCACATCGGGGTAGGCAAGCACCCCGGAAACAGCCTGTTCCATTTTTGAAACGGGCATCACAGGGCCTTTGAAGCCTCCGTTTATCAAGTTGTGAACCACAATCTGCGCGGTATTTGTGGAAGTGCTGTTGGATGCGCTGATCACCGTTATGGATTGCGGCCTGAACAGATATTGCAGATTGGTATTGCTCAAATCATTCCCTTTATGTGCTGCCCCGCGAACAAGCATGAAAGCCCGTGCCGGGCGGTCTGTGCCAGTTACATAAATAACAAAAAGGCAAATCATTAGTCCAGCATTTTTATAAAAAACTCCCGGTCATGCCAAAACCCGGCCGCCCGCGGCCAAAGGCACTTTTATGGATATATAAGAATGCATTCGCCCCGCAAACCAAGCGGGTTCGCCCTCAAAAAAAACGTGCCGGCCAGAAAACAGCCCCGCAGCAGCCGCACAGCCAGCTCACGTAAGGCAGGCTGAAAAAAAGCAATAAAATACTCAAAAAATGCGCAGCGCACTCCTCTTTACTGAAAACGGCCCTCCAAACAGAAGGCCGGGCGTCAAACGCCAAAACAAAACAATTCCCCCACGATTTCAAAAAACCAGCTTAAAAGAATCCATTCTTATTAAAAAAAACAGGAAAACTAGCTGTTCAACCGGCAAAACATACCTGTCACCTAGGAAAAACCGCCCCCACGAATGCTTCGCGCCAATCATCCGTCAAGCCTGAAAGCGGCGCCAAAAAAACAGGTTTAAAGACTTTGACAAAAAAACTCAAACTGGCTAATTGTAGAGCTCATGCCAAGATATAGGCCAGAACTAGTGAATTTTTTCCTAAATCCGACCGCTATCTTGGCAAAAATTTCCCCCAAACGCGCTATGCGCACACATTGCAAGGAGGAATGCATGTCCGCTGATTTGAAAATTTTTCCACCCCCGGCGCCTTTGCCAAAGACCCACGTTAAAGGGCCTGAAGCCCGTGTGGAGCTAGTAGCACTTGCCAGAAAAGACCCTGACGCTTTTTGGGCTTCCCGTGCCAAAGAGCTTATAGATTGGGCCGAACCCTGGCACACGGTGTCCGATTGCGACCTGAGCGCAGGCAAAATCGGGTGGTTTTTGGGCGGCAAGCTCAATCTCTGCTACAACTGCGTTGACCGCCATGTTGAAGCAGGCCGTGGACACAAAACAGCAATAATTTGGGAACCGGACGACGAAGGCGAACCAATCAGGATGAGCTACATCGAGCTGCTTGATCAGGTAAGCCGCTTCGCCAATGTGATGCTTGACATCGGAATGCAAAAAGGCGACAGGGTGTGCATTTACATGCCCATGATTCCTGAAGCGCTCATTGCCATGCTGGCATGCACCCGCATAGGGCTCATCCACACCGTTGTGTTTGCGGGTTTCTCCGCCGCAGCCCTTGCCGACCGCATCAATGACTGCGGCGCCAAACTTTTGATTACCGCAGATGTTGTGCCCCGGGCCGGAAAGAAAATTCCGCTCAAGGCGAATGCCGACGAAGCCCTTCAATCATGCCCCACCTGCCGCACCACCATTGTGGTGAACCGCGGCAACACCAAGATCAAGATGAACGACTATCATGATTTCTGGTGGCATGAGCTGATGAAGGACCCCTATTGCGCAGTGGGCTGCCCGCCTGTGCCTATGGACTCCGAAGATATGCTGTTCCTGCTTTATACCTCGGGCAGCACCGGAAAGCCCAAGGGCGTTGTTCACACCACCGGGGGCTACCTCACCTATGCCGCGCACACCACCCAGTGGGTGTTCGACCTTCAGGATGACGACATTTACTGGTGTACCGCCGATGTGGGCTGGATTACCGGGCATTCCTACTCATTGTATGGCCCTCTCGCCCTTGGCGCAACGACCCTGATCTTTGAGGGCGTGCCGAATTACCCCCAGCCCGACCGCCTGTGGCAAATTGTGGACAAATTCGGCGTGACCATTCTTTACACCGCGCCAACCGTAATCCGTTCACTGATGCGCGAGGGAACCCAGTGGCCTGAAGCCCATAAAATGGAAACCCTGCGCATACTTGGCAGCGTAGGCGAGCCCATCAACCCGGAAGCATGGCTCTGGTACCACAAATATGTGGGGCACGACAAAGCCCCGGTTGTGGACACATGGTGGCAGACTGAGACCGGCGGCCTGATGATTTCGCCCCTCCCATACGCAAACACCCTGAAACCGGGCAGCGCCACCACGGCTCTGCCGGGCATTGAAGCGGCCATTGTGCGTGACGACGGCAGTGACGCCGATGTGGGAGAATCCGGGCACCTGGTTATCAAAGCCCCCTGGCCCGGCATGCTGCGCGGGCTTTACAAAGATGACGAACGCTTCCGCCAGAGCTATCTTGAACGCTTCCCCGGCTACTATCAGGCAGGCGATGGAGCAAGCGTGGACGAAGACGGCGACTTCTGGATTATCGGACGCCTTGACGACGTTATCAACGTATCTGGGCACCGGCTCGGCACTGCCGAGCTTGAATCCGCCATCGCCTCCCACGCCCACGTGGCTGAAGCGGCCGTTGTGGGCATGCCTCACGCGCTCAAGGGCCAGTCAATCTATGCCTATGTGGTTCTGAAGCAGGGCATTGACGATGACGGAAGCCTGGTTGGCGTTCTGCGCAATCATGTGCGCAGCGTAATCGGCCCCATTGCCACCCCGGAAATCATTCAGCTGGTGGACAACCTGCCCAAGACCAGAAGCGGAAAGGTTATGCGCCGCATTCTCCGTCTGGTGGCAGCCGGCCAATATGACAACTTTGGCGACACCTCCACCCTGTCCGACCCAACCATCCTGGATGATCTGGTTTCCGGCAGCAAGGAACTGGTCATCAAATAAACCAAAAGCGGGGAGAAAATCTCCCCGCTTTTTTTGTCGCCTTTTCAAAAAACCGCCCGGGGTTATTCCCCCGAAAATTTTTCCCAAAGAGCAAGCACGTTCTGTTTCTGCTTTTCACGGCTCAAGGCATCGGCCGTTTGCTGGCCGTTTCGCATCAGTTCCGGAATAAGACTATCCCTCGCCGCAATCAGGTTAACCACATGCTCCACAACAATTGCAAGGCTGATGGGATCTGCATCGGGCACAACGAACCCGTTCGCCGCAAGCGGCAGGTCAAGCTCGCCGAATTTGCCTTCCCGGCCGCAGAAAGCGGGAGGGGTGAGCCTGGGCAAAGTTAAAAGGCCCGGTATGTCGGATTCCGCCGGGCGCAGATAATCCCAGCCGCCATAACCGGCGGAGGTAACGGGAATAGCCCCGCAAGCCATGGCTTCAAGCGGCGGCAAGCCAAACCCCTCAGGAAACCCGGCCCCCATGAAGATGTGGGAATTCTGCATCATTGCGGCCACAATATCCGGGGTTTTGCCATGAATTTCCATCCAGTTGACCGGAATTTTTACCCGCCCCCGTTCTTCCAGAATCTGCATGGCCTGAATGGAGATGGCCCGGTTCTTGCGGGGCATCCACGCCACATTGATTTTTTTAATTCTTTCAGGCGGATTCTCTCCAAAAATCAAGCTGTTTCCAAAATTTGCATCCGGTTTGAACAAATTGCGGTCTATTCCCGGGCGCAGTATTTGCGAGCCAAAACCAAGATTTTCAGCCACGAAGTGAGCCACCGGGGAAGAAACTGACAGGAACTCGACTCTTAGCTGGTTCCACCTCACGCTTTCAGGCATGGCGGAAAGAAGGTAAGCCCAGTTCTGCACGTAAACCAGATTGCGGCATCCCGCTTTCAGGCCAAGGGCAAGGGCGTTCGGCCAGCCTTCCGGTATCATCCAGATGTCGGCAGGTTTGAGGTCCACATCCGCCCAATCCACCACAGGAACATCCACGGCCTTTTCAACCAGCCCCTTCTCCCTTACCACAAGGGCAACCGTGTGCCCCGCCTGATGAAGGATTCCGGCAAGCTGGCAAATAACACTCAGCCCGCCGGTGATTTTATTCAGCGGAG
>CAZDJL010000081.1:0-5886 GCA_964505745.1 uncultured Desulfovibrionaceae bacterium
CGCCTCAAATGATTGCTTAACGGTCGGCAAAGCCGCCCTACAATCATTTGGCGGCAAGGATTTGAAGACAAATCCTTGCAGAGCATTTCAAGTGTGAAATGCTCTAGCATTCCCATTTCCGCTCAAGGTAAATGGAAAAACGTGAAATGGGGTAGCATATTGCAAAATAAATTAAGAAAATTACTCCGTAAACCCAGAAACTGGCCATATGGTTGCGCATTCCCGCTATTTCAACTATTTGCTGCCCCACTTTTACCAGGTCCGGCACATTGATGAAAAACACGAACGGCGTGGTCTTGATCATGCGGGTGGTCAGGTTTATCACGCCGGGCAGCAGACGCCGCACAGCTTGCGGGATGATGATGTACCGGTTGATTTGCGCCTCGGTGAGGCCGATTGCGCGGCCGCTTTCCTTTTGGTGCGCGGGCATGGATGTGATGGCCCCGCGTACCAGGTCGGCCATTTCGGCCGTTCCCCAAAGAGTAAACACCAGAACGGCCACGCTCATGGCGCTCAGGTTGATGCCCCACAGCCTGCTCAGGCTGTAATAAAACAGGAACAGGAGCACCAGAATGGGGATTACCCGGATGGCCTCAAGGTAAAGGCGGGTTCCGGCAAGCAGCAGCCTGTTTTTCGAGGTCATCAGAAGCCCCGCGAAAATGCCCAGAAGCATGGAAAGGGCAACTGAAATCACGGAAATTTCCAGGGTTACCCAGAGGCCTTCCATCAGGCGGGCGAAGTTTCGCCCCGAAAGGAAAATGTTTACGCCGGAAACAATGGCGTCAACTGCTGAGTCCAGCACGGCGCATCCTCCTTTCCAGCCAGGTGAACGAAATTGAAACAGGCAAAATAATTACCAGATACGACAAGACAAGAAGCAGATTGGTTTCGTTGCTGTGCCCTTCCTTCATCAGGTCTTTCGCCACATACATCAGGTCCGGCAGGGCGATGATGCTGAAAACCGATGTTTCCTTGATCAGGAAAATGGTGTTTGCGGCAATTGCGGGAACGGCCACGGCGAAAGCCTGGGGCAAAACAATATAGCGGATCAGCTGAGCCTTGCTCAAGCCAACTGACAGGCCGGATTCGATCTGAACCTTGCCCACGGCTTCAAGGCCGCTGCGTATGGCCTCGGCCATATACCCCCCGCCCAGAAAGGCCAGCCCTACAATGGCGCAAGTTACCCCGTCCAGCATGATCCCGATTCGGGTAAGCCCGTAATACAGGAAAAAAAGCTGAATCATTAGCGGAGTGTTGCGGGAAAGCTCGATATAGAAGGATGCGATCTGGAATATCACCGGAACTTTGAAATAACGGATTAGCGCGCAAGCCAGGCCCAGCACGATTGAAAGCACAATTCCGGCAATGGCAAGGCCTATGGTGAGAGCGGCCGCCTCCGTAAAAATGGGCAGATGGTCGATGATATAACTTAAATTCACAGCGTTTCCCCGGGAAATAGTTCCCAAAGGGAGATTTACCTCAAAAACCCCCCTCCCGCAAGTCAATCCCTTAAAAGCGGGCGCGCGCCCGCGGCAATGCTTCAGAAACGGAAAGATGTTCCAGCGTATGGACATTTGCTTTAAAATATTTTATTCAGCGATTTTCAGGGCGATGTAGCCCTTTGCCGGAGCTGTTCCGGCAAGTCATCCGGAATCACCACGTCCCGGGCTGACAGGTCACCTGGCTGCGGACTACCCCACGCCGCGCCCGGTCCCAACAATAGTATATCGGTTCTGCCCCTGCCATCAGGCAGAAATCCGCGATAACCATTCGCGTTTTTCTGACGGCGGGAGTTGCAACGCCCTTTATATTATGGGCCGGGATTTCAAAAACCAGGATGAGCCATGCAGCTGCCAGTAAAACAAACCTACGACAATTACGATGATTTTTGCGCCAACTATAAAATAAACATCCCTGAAGGGTTCAACTTCAGTTTTGACGTGATTGACCGCATTGCCGGCGAAGAACCGGAGCGCCGGGCGATGATTCATGTGGACCGGAACAATAACACCCGCGAATATACTTTCGCCTGGTTTTCGGAACAGTCCGCCCGCCTGGCCCATGCCTTGAAAGCCAGAGGGATGAAAAAGGGCGACCGCGTTCTTTTAATGCTTTACCGCAGGGTGGAATTCTGGATATCCATGCTGGCCCTGCACAGAATCGGAGCAGTGGCCGTTCCCGCCACCCACCAGTTCACAGCGAAGGACGTTCTTTTCCGGGCCGAGCGCGCTCACCTTAAAGGGGTCATCTGCGAAGACTCCATCATCGGGCGCATAGAGGAAACCCGGGGAAAATACCCTCAATGGGAACATCTTGTTTCTGTGGACAGCAGCCATGAATGCGGAATGGACACCATGGCTGAGGAATTGCCCGAGGGCTGGTCCGATTTTGACAGCCTTCTCGCAAAAGGCGAACCTGTGATGGCGAAGCCCCAGGGAAATGAGCTTGCCTGCGGCCGCGACACCATGATCATCTTCTTTTCGTCCGGCACAACCGGCATGCCCAAGATGGTCCAGCAGGGCTTCACCTATCCCTTCGGGCACTTCATGACAGCGGGATACTGGCATGACCTCGGCCCGGACGATGTGCACCTCACTCTTGCGGATACTGGCTGGAGCAAATCTTCCTGGGGCAAACTTTACGGGCAGTGGATGCACCGTTCCACCGTATTTGTGTGGGACTACCGCGGCAAGTTCCATGCTTCCGCATTACTGGAAATTCTCGCCGGCCACCAGATCACGTCATTTTGCGCCCCGCCCACAGTATACCGTTTTCTGGTGCTTGAAGACCTGAAAGCGTATGACCTCAAATGCCTGCGCCATTGCACCACAGCGGGAGAGCTGCTTAACGCCAGCGTGTTTGAGGACTGGCTCGCGGCAACAGGGCTGCCCATTTATGAAGGCTTCGGGCAAACCGAAACCACTGTGGCGCTTGCCACTTTCCCGCACATGACGCCCAAACCCGGTTCTGTGGGGCGGCCGGTGCCCGGCTACAATGTTCAATTGCTTGATGATGACGGGCATGCTTGCCCTGCGGGCGAAGAAGGCGAAATTTGCATTCTTTTTACCCCTCACGAGCCGCCCCCCGGGCTTTTTCTGGGGTATGCGGAAGACCCGGCCCACGCAAGGCAAATGCTTGCCACCGGAATTTACCGCACCGGCGACAAAGCCTGGGTAGATGAGGATGGATATTTCTGGTTCCTGGGGCGCAAGGACGATCTGATTAAAAGCTCAGGCTACAGAATAGGGCCGTTTGAGGTGGAATCCGCCCTGGTGGCGCACCCGGCTGTAGTTGAGGCCGCAGTGGTTGGCGTGCCCGACCCGATCCGCGGTCAGGCGGTCAAGGCGAGCGTGGTGCTTGGCGCGGGCTGCATCCCCTCGGATGAGCTTACCCGCGAGCTGCAAGAGCATGTAAAAAAAGTGACTGCCCCGTATAAATACCCGCGCATTATCGAATATGTGGCGGAGCTGCCGAAAACCCACTCGGGCAAAATCAGGCGCACCGTAATTCGGGCGCAGCATGTGGAGAACAAGTCGAAGCACGAAGAGCGTCCCGCCTCCGCGCCTGTTTGAGTGTGGCAACCTGTGAAAAACTGTTACCAGCCGGACGGAAAGAGGGCGAGCCTTGCGGATTAATAAAGGAACGCGCCCCGGCCGGAGTGCGGAACCGGGAATTTTTATTCGCGATTTTTAAAACTGGAGCAACCAGGGCATTTTGGCGTTGAAAGGTTGGTGCTGGGAAAATACCCTTGCGGCGCCATGATTGACGCCGCAAGGCCGTAAAAATGAACATTCCGGCCTTTTGAGCATCCCGATTTCCGCACAGTGTGGAAAAGTGTTCCTGCCCCAATCCCGCAAAATTTTCAAGTCGGAAATCCGTGCAAAGTTCAGCTGGGCAAGCCTGCCCGGCTAAAGCCATGCAGCAGGGCGGAAACCAGAGAGGCGTCGAAAAAGATCCGTCTGGTCAGTTCTTTATAGCTTTTTGGGAAATGCGGGTTTATTCCCAGAATCAGCTTCAGTTCCTGCCGGGCCTCTTCATTCAGCCCCATTGAGCCGTAGATGGCGGTGCGAAGCATCGGCCCTGAAAGGGAGGGCGAGTTTATATGCTTGGCCGCCTCCAGCGCCGCCTCAAAATCCTGGTTGTAAAAGAAGTAAAGGGAGTCGGCTGTATAGTGCCAGCTGGGCAAAAAAGGGTTCAAGCTGCTGGCCTTGTGCACAAGCCTGCGCCCTTCGTCCCATTGGCCTGCCGCCGCGATTTTCACCCCTACGACCGCCGTCAGGTAGGTATCGGAGGGGTTGATGCTGATTGCCTCTCTTGCATAGTCCAGAAAGTGCTGCAAATCCCCCCGCAGAAAGTAGCTGTAGCCTTTTCCCCAAAGCCCGTACTGGCATTGCGGGTCGAGGGCAAGGGCGCGTGCGGCCAGGCTTTCGGAACGTTCGAGATATTCCGGCTGCGGATCATTGCTCCATTGATAGTGGGTTGCGTAGATGTCTGAAAGCATGCCGTGGGGCAGGGCGTAGGCCGGGTCGGCCTGAATGGCTTGCTCAAGGGCTGTTTTTGCCAGGTGGAACCGGTCGGAGGCCAGGTTGGCGGCCCAGTAGTGGTAGCAAAGAACGGCCTCGTATGCCTTGATTTCTTCCGTCCGCTCCGCTTCTGGAAATTCGTTGAACAGGGTGCGCTTGATCAGGCCGAAACTGTCGCCGATTCGTGAGGCTACCTGCGTAACTGTGGAGTCGATGATGTTGAACAGGTTTTTTACGGTATACAGGCTTTCAAATTTTTCCGCCCAAAGAATTTTTCTGTTGGCGGCATCCACCAGGTTTATCCGCAGGCGCATCTGTGTGCCCACAAACTGGGCGCTTCCGCGCAGAACAAAGCGCACACCAAGCTGTTTTGCCAAAATATCTACAGGCTCGGAACTTCTGCCGCTTTCCGGGCTCATGCCCCTGGCGCTGATAACCGTTATGTCCTCAAACTTGGTCAGCGCCATTGTAAGCTCTTCAGCCAGCCCGCTGAGCAGATAGTCCACCTCTTTCGATTCGCTCATGTTCTCAAAAGGCAGAATGGCTATGCTGGAGTGGATGGCGCCAGGAAGGGCCTCCATGGGGGGCGCTTTGGCCGGGTGTATGGCGGAGATGCGCTTAAAGGAAGGAACATAACTTCCCTTGGGAATGTCAATCCTGATTATGTCGGATCCTTCCTCTTCGTTGTTCAGGTAGTAGCTGTTCAGCTTGTTGCGCAGCTTTCCCGCTTCCACCCGCACCACCGGGTCGGTCAGCGAGTCGAAGTCGTTTCCCCGGTTGAAAATTTTGGTTCCGATTACCTGGGCCTTCAGTTCGTGCGCCCGTCCCTCCAGCGTTTCCTCAACCACAAAGCGCAAAAAGCATTTCAGCCTTTCTGAAGCGGAAAACCTGCTGCTTTCAAGGATGATAGAGAGTTGCCTGCGGATTGCGTCCGCCATGTTTTGCTGGTTAAAAGCCATTAAGAGCCCCTCCCTTACCCTAGCAGTGTAGCATGCATATTACGAATTGTAAAACCAATGGGCAGGCGTTCCGGACAGAAGCTTGGTAGGCATAACGTATGCTTAACTGTAGCACACTTTCAAATAAATCTGAACGGGGTATTTTAAAATCAAACAGACTGCCTTTGCAAACAAGGGATAAATTTCGGGAGGTTTTCCAATGAGCACAGACACAATAATAATTTATGTTGGAGTAGGGCTTTATTTCGCGGCCATGCTTACAGTCGGCTACCTCGTCAAAAATAAGGTGAATACTTCAGAAGGCTATCTTGTGGCGGGGAGGTCTTTTTCACTAATAATGAACGCGCCTGCGCTGACCGCCTGTTTTCTGGGCGGCTCTTTGATTCTTTCGCTTCCCGGCCTGG
>CAZDJL010000082.1:0-5824 GCA_964505745.1 uncultured Desulfovibrionaceae bacterium
AACGGCGAGAGTGAATCTCGCCTACGCCTGCGCAGCGGACAGTGCTTCGCACTGTTAGAGCATTTCAACCTTTTCAAAGTTAAAATGCTCTAAAACTCACAGGCTGACGCCGATTTCCACCAGTTCCTCAATCCAGGCCCGCTTTTCTCCGCCGCTTTCGGCATACTCATACAAGCCAAGCCCTTTCAGGTTGAATTCAGAATGAAGAGCGCGCACAGCGTTCAGCAAATCCCGCGGAGAAATCCCGCCAGGTTCCAGAAAACGGGTATTGGGAAAATCTTCCGGGTCAAGCACATCAAAATCTATGTGAATGAAAATATTTTCGTGCCCGGTTCTGCGAACGGCCTGCACCAGCTTTTCGGGGCCGTTTTTAAGCGTCTGCACGTCAATAAGCGGAATGGAGTGCCTGGCGATAAACTCCGCCTCGGCCCTGTCGGTGGTGCGCACCCCGGCAAGAACCAGCTGCGAGGGGCTAAAAGGCCTGGACAGTATTTCCACTATTTCCCTGTCTCCCTCCCCCATCAAGGCGCGCAGGGGCATCCCGCAGAACATGCCGCTGGGCGAAGTTTCCGGAGTATTCAGGTCGCCGTGGGCGTCAAACCAGATAAAAGCCAAATCGCCGTTATACGCATTATTCAGATAACTGGCCGGAACCACCCCGGCGTCACAGCCGCCGCCCACAAAAAACAGAGTTTTCGGGCGCTTCTGTTCAACAAAGGAGAATGCCGCCTTCAACTGGCGCAAAATATCCGCACGCCCGGTTATGCCCGCCTCAAGGGGAAGGTCGTCAAAATCACTCACCCCCACTTCGGCAATCTGACGCCCGGCCAGATAAAGCAGCTTGAATTCGGCGGCTCCAAAAAAAGGGGATTTTTCCGTATTCCCCTGCCACTGTGGAAAGACAACGTTAAGATGCTTTTTATCCATGCGTGGAGCATACACGATTTTTATGTAAATGAAAATCTCTCTGGCGGTGTTATTCACGCCGCCAGAATATTTTGCCGGAAGCAATTTTTCAAAATGAAAATGCCCTAAATTTTCGGAAAACCGATCGGCCTTAGCGCCTGCTCCAGGCGGTACGCCCCTTTAAGCAAAGTGTGCTCGTCAAAAGCGCGGCCCAGAAGCTGCACCCCCACCGGCATGCCCGATTCACTGCCCAGCCCGGCGGGAATGGCAACGCCCGGAAGGCCCGCCAAATTCAACGACACGGTAAAAATATCCATCAGATAGTTCTTGAGCGGGTCATCGGTGTTTTTCCCTATTTCCCAGGCGGTTACCGGAGAAACAGGAGCCAGCAGCATGTCGCAAGCCCCAAGCGCCTTCAGATAATCCTCCTGAATCAGGCGGCGCACCTGTGAGGCTTTTTTATAATAGGCATCATAATATCCGGATGAAAGCACGTAAGCGCCAAGCATAATCCGGCGTTTCACCTCATCGCCGAAGCCCTGGGTGCGGGACTGCTCGTAAAGCTCTTCGAGCGTTTCCACGTTTTCCGCCCGGAAGCCATAGCGCGCGCCGTCAAACTTGCTCAGGTTGGTGCTCGCTTCCGCTGGAGCGATAATATAGTAGGAAGCCACCGAAAGCGGCATGTGCGGCATTTCCACATCCACAATCTCCGCCCCAAGCTCCCTGGCCGCCTCAATTGCTTTTTCCGCCCCAATCAAAACTTCTGGGGCTATCCCGTCCGATTCCCAGAATTCCCTGGGCAGGCCCACCTTAATCCCCTTCATGTCGCCTGAAAGGTCGCCGGCATACGCCCCGACAGGCCGGGCCGAGCATGTGGAATCCCGTTCGTCCAGTCCGGCCACTGCCTCAAGCATAATCGCGCTGTCTTCCACGGTGCGGGCGAGAACGCCCACCTGATCCAGTGAAGAGGCGAAGCCTATCGCGCCGAAACGGGACACCCGGCCATAGGTGGGCTTGATGCCTACGCAGCCGCACATGGAGGCGGGCTGGCGCACCGATCCGCCTGTGTCGGTGGCAAGGGCGCCATACGCCTGGCAGGCGGCCACCGTAACAGCAGAGCCGCCGGAGGAGCCTCCCGGAATGCGGGCTGTGTCCCATGGGTTTTTCGCCGGACCATAGCAGGAGCTTTCCGTGCCGGAACCCATGGCGAATTCGTCCATGTTGGTTTTGGAAATAATGATCGCGCCCGCATTTTTCAGCTGTTCCACCACAAACGCATCATAAAAAGGCACAAAATTTTTCAGCATCCGCGAGGCGCAGGTGGTGGGAAGATCCTTTGTGCAAATGCAGTCTTTCACCGCAACCGGAACGCCCCAGAGCGGCTGGCCGGGGTTGGGCCCTTCCTTGTCCATGCGCCCGGCCTGGGCAAGGGCGCTGTCCTCCGCCACATGGGTAAGCGCGTTGAGGGCTTTTTCCGTTGCGTCAATCCTGCTCAGGCAAGCTTCCACCGCCTGAGTGGCGCTCACCTCTTTAGAGGCGAGCATATCCCTGATCTGCTTTAGTGTTTTGGTATGCAATTGAGACATATATTTTCCTGGAAATACTGCTTAATCTGTCTTGGAGCAGACTAATTTTAAACGCCCCTTCGCGCTTGCCGGAGGCAGTGAATGCCTTTCGGCACATCCTGTTGCCCTGCGGCTAAAGCCGTTTTACTCTTTTGTGCAAATCAGCTGTTCTGCGGAATTCTCCGCCCGCGCTTGCGGGGCGGGCGGCGCTGCTCACGCCGCCAGAGCCTTTTGTCAGAAGTAGCCTTTCAATGTTGAAATGCTTTAAAGCACCCTTGGCACCACGAAAAACTCATCGCTATCGCCCGGAGAGTTGGCCAAAAGCTCCGAACGGCTGCAAGTTTTCACAACCTTATCCTCACGCACGGCCGCCACCCCCTCATGGGGCGAGTAAAGCGGCTCCACACCGGTAGTATTCACCTGGTTCAGGCGCTCCATATAGTTCAGGATATCTGCAAACTGCCCTTGCAGCTTGGCCGCTTCCTCTTCTGTGGGACGGATTTTGGAAAGCATTCCCACATGCAAAACGTCTTCCCGGCTTATAGCCATTGCCTGCTCCTTATAAATAAAACCTGTTTCGCGGGTTATTCTTCGCTCCAGCGCTGACTGTGCAAGCGCTTGGTCTCTTCCATCCGCTTTTTGAACTCATCCAGATTTACCGGCGCAAAACCATCGGCCGTGGGGGTGAACATGAACATTTCCTGCGAGGCTTGGCCGGAGCTGTTCCAGTGCATTGGGGCCATGCTCCAGTCAATGTTCTGCGCGCTCTGCAGGCGCGAGTTCACTTGCTGAGCGCTCCATCCGCTTCCGCTGAAAAGGCCGGAATCGGGCTGCCCCATGTTCATGGCGAAGCGCACAAAGTCAAAACCAAGGGCATACCACAAATCCGCCTTGACGCTGCCCACCGGAATGCCCGGCACGCCGGATTCCGTATCCGCCACAGGCCCCCCTCCAAGCTGGTTCAAGAAATAAACCAGAGTCTGCTTGGCGGAGCTGGATGATTCGTTGTTCCACGTTCCGGGGAAAACTCCCAGATAAAAATAGCTGGAATCAGGCGACCGGTCGTTATACAGGCTCTGCTCCCAAAGGGCCGTGCCCATAATCACCAGCCGGTCTTCCTTGTTGAAGAAGAAATAGGGAACCACTCCCTTGGCTGCCGGCCAGGTGTCCGGCAAAAACACCGCTTCAAAGGGGCTTCCCGCGCGCCCTTGCATCAAATCGCGCACAGCCGAGCCCCATGCATCGGGGTTGTTGGCCGCATAGGACCGGGAGAGTATATTAATGCCGAAATTTCCAGCCTGGCTGTTGATGACGCTGTTCATCCGCTGCCCATAGCTGTCCACCGGGTAAAGCGACGCCACTCCGTAAATGCCAAGATCCTGGCAAAACTTCAGCAAAGCGGCTACCTGGTCGTTGGGGCTGGAGAAAAAGCGCCAGGCGCTTACTCCTTCCTCTCCTCCCTCAAGATGGGAAAGGAAGGTGAACACAGCCCTGTCTTTAAACAGGCCGGAATCCCTGCCCTGGTTATACGCTGCCGGGGTAAGCGGCCCGCCGATAATGGTATTTGTCGGCAGTGCGGCCACTTTTTGCATCCAGTCCGCCGCTTCGGTGTCAATAACAACCACGGTCACGCCCACCTTGCTCTGCGCAAGCGCTTGCTGGGCGGCCTGAGCCCCCTTGGACACTTTTTCCGCATACTGCCCGTATTTGCCCTGCAACGGAAGCAGAAGCGCCACGGTTCCCTCCGAAGGCATTTCAGCGGGAATAGCCTGCAATACGCTGGTTTGCTCCTGAGCCGCGGCCAACAGCGCAGACGCGAGTTCCGGAGATGCAAGCACGCCGCTTCCGGCCAGAGACTCGATAATTTCCCTGCCCGGCTGCCTGTAGTCCTCGCTGGTGGAGAAAAGCATGCGGCGGCCCTGTTCAAGGTTCACAATAGTGTAAGGAAACGATGCCGCATTTTGCGGGCTGATGTGCCCGTATAGCTGCCCCAGAAAAGCAGGTTCCTGCCAGCGCAGCTGGTCGGCGAAAATACGCTCGAAAGCCGCTTTTTCCTGCTGCGGCATACGCTGGTAATAAACGCCCATCTGAGAAAGGGCGCTGTCTATCTGGGCGCCTTCCTGATTTTTAAGCGCATACACGGCCTGCGCTCTGCCCCGCATGCTGGCGGATTCGCCGTCATTGTCCTTTAATTTCGCTTTTTCCAGGGCCTCGCCTGCCGGGAAGCGCAAAGTCACGCCAAGCCACGCATCCTGCCAGGCGCTTGAATTTTGAATTCCCGGCTCGCTGTCCGCCCAATTTTTCAGGGCCTGCTGGGCCAGATGGGCATGGTTGTTGGCAGCGGCGGAAAGAACATAATAACGCCACGCCTCGCTGCGCTCCTGAGCCGGAAGCCCCGGGGTGGTAATCAGGTTTCCGGCAAGCCGTTCGGCCCTTGCAAATTCTCCCAGTTCATAAAATTCTTTGGGGGTGCTGGGGGCCGGCTTGCCAGGAGCGGCAGGCTTGGCAGCCGGTTTCGCAGGAGGAGCAGCCACATGGCCCGCTCCTTGCCTTTCGCCGCCAGGCTTGCCCATAATAATGCTTTTAGGGCAGCCGGTGGCAACCGCAAGCACAATCAAAAGCCCAAAACAGGCGGTCAGCTTCAGCAGTCTGGCAGAGTTGGGGAAGATATTCATATTTTTCCTCGAACGCTTTTTTGCGGGTAAAACCAATTTGAAAGTTTACACACCTTTTCTTTTGAAGTGAAGCCTTAACTTCGCAACAACGCCTGCAAAATCCCGAAAATCAATCAAGAGGCGTGCGCGCCGCCAGCACCACATCCACAGCGCCGGCCCCGGAATCAAACAACCGTTTTGCACACTCGGTCACCGTTGCTCCGGTGGTCATCACATCATCCACCAAAAGCACCTTTCGTCCGTTCAACTGCCCTTCCACCAAAAACGCGCCCTTCACCGCCTTTGCCCGTTCCTCCCGGCCAAGCTGCCTCTGGGGCAGGCCGTATCTGGTGCGCGCAAGCACGCCGGTTTCCAGCGGAAGGCCAAGGGCTTTGGCAAGCGGCCTTGCAAGTTCAAGGCTCTGGTTGTAGCCCCGCTCTCTTAAACGGCGTACATGAAGCGGAACCGGAACCACCATATCATACTTGCGCACAGCCTTTTCCATTACGCGCAGGGACATCATCTCTCCCAACAAGGATGAGGCGGAAAGGGCCGAATGAAATTTCAGACCCAGCAGCAAGTCCCGCAAAAGCCCCTGATATGGGCCAATAAAATAAATTTCTTCCCAAACCGGTTTTCTGGCAAGACAGGCCTGACAGGGCCCAAGGCCAACGCTTCCCTCAGCAAAGGGCAGGCCGC
>CAZDJL010000083.1:0-5821 GCA_964505745.1 uncultured Desulfovibrionaceae bacterium
CTGTCAACATCGGCTTATATTTTAGCAAGAACAGCACATCCCAAATTTGACCAGCCGGATTTTAAAATATATCCAGTAAAAACTTACGAGGCCAGCATGAAGAACAAAAAACCACTATTCATTGATGTTAGTGAGAAAATCAAAAAAGATATCAGAAACGGCGCTTATAGCGTCATTCTTCCCACAGAAGCCGAGTTGACAAAAATTTACTCGACAAGCCGGATTACTATCCGGAGCGCACTGCAAAAGTTAAATATTGAAAACATCATAACAACTATGCATGGAAAGGGCTCTTACATTAACCACCAGCCAAGCGGCATAATTCCGTTTCAACTGAATAACGCAAATAAAGGCTTCCACGAGTGGCTTTATGAAACCTCCGATGATGTGGAACTAAAAGAGCTGGGCTTTGAAAGATTGGAAAATTACAAAAGCAAATATCCCCTGCCCCTGGAGTTTGCCAATTCTCCGGTCATAGTTATAAAGAGACTTTCCCTGCTTAAAGGGCAGCCCAAAATATACATGGAAGAATATGTATTGGAAAGCGTAATTAATGAAGAGAATCATGATGAACTGCCCACCTCGCTTTACGAGATGGTTTTAAAAATCACAGGGCAACGAATTCAATACACGCTCTCGCGTTTCTTGCCGATACTTCCCCCAAAGCACGTGGCCTCCGCTTTACAGCTGGAAGATTTAGCAATACCTATTTTCGGGGTGGCAGAAGAACATTACAATATGCGTAATCAACACATCATCCATTCCATGGTCTATTTATGCAATGACATAGACATGCAGATAGGCATCATGCGAACAGAATGATGCGGTCCTGTTTCAACCTTTAAAAAGGCCGGTTAATGGACGTTCGTGGATTTTGGCAAGGGAATTTTCCAAATGCAAATCAGATGTTCCCCATTCTCATTTGTGGTGACGAAAATTCTCATTTTCCGTGAAAGCTCGCACAAAGCAACCTTGCCGCCATATAATATATAAGGATAGGCGACAGAGCACCCGTCCACGGACTGACCAGACAAAACAAGATGTGCGCGTTTCCGGGTTGCAATCAGGTCGCAAAACAAAAAAGGATTCCAGGGCGAAAACGCTCTGAAATCCTTTATTTTGAGTTACGCAAAGGTACGCAGAAACGCGTAACAAACTGACCACTTTTGACCACTTACAAAAAACCCCGGAAACCGCTAAAAGCTTCCGAGGTCTTGTAATTTCTGGTGGGCCATGGAGGAATCGAACCCCCAACCAATTGATTAAGAGTCAACTGCTCTACCTATTGAGCTAATGGCCCTTGGGTGAAGGTTTATTTAGACGCCAAGCGCAGTTTAGTCAAGCATTATTTGAAATTTTAAACAGCCATGAATTATTTTCAACCCCGGAACGATTTCAATTGACTAAACAGTCACTAAATTCTATCAAAACAATATTAGGTGTAAAATAAACACCCCTTCTCAAAAAATCAAAAATACTTCTGGAGTTTTTACATGGACATCTTGAAGTTTATTGCCCTTTTACCGCTTAAAACAGTCAATTTTTTGCGATTTGTTCTTGTTTTAATTTTACATTTTCTGGGGTTCATGCTGCGCCCGGTCGTTGGAACCTGGCAGCCTCCAAAATGGTCTGCTGAAGCAAGCGATAATTTTGACCGCATGGACAGATGGACCGATGAAAACCCATACAAAGCCAGCGCAATCATTTTCACCGTCGCTCTGCTTTTTGTGGGAGGCGCGGTTTTCTATCACTGGCACGCAAACCACCCCCAAAACTACCCCACCCCGCCGGAAATGACGGTCATGCGCCTAGACCAGCCAAACTTGCGGGACTTTACAGATGAAAGCTCCAAACCGCAAAGCCTGACTGTAAATTTCAACAAATCCGCCGCGCCAATTGAAAATGTGGACAAGGAAATAACCGAAGGCATAAAAATAAACCCGCATACTGACGGCGTCTGGCGCTGGGAAAGCGACAGCGCCATTTCATTCTACCCCAAGACGGACTGGCTGCCCGGCGAGACATACACCATCTCTATAAACCCGGCAAAGCTGCTGGCTCCTCAGGTGCAAATCAAAGACACAAGGGCGAGCTTCACAAACATCCCCTTGCAGGCCTCCGTCAACCGTTCCTATTTTTACACAGACCCGGTTGACCCCGCCCTGCAGCGCGCCATTGCGGAAATCAGCTTCAACTATCCGGTTGACCCCGCCCAGTTTGAAAAACGTGTTGAGCTGACTTTGCGCGAACCGGGCAAAAAAGACGACCATCCGGCATTCAGCGTAACTTATGACGAATTTAAAATGAATGCGGTTATCCAGTCAGCCCCCCTGTCCATGCCGGAAAAGGCGGGAGTGGTGGTTATTGACGTAAAAAAAGGCATTGCCAGCCCCTTGGGAGGCAACGGCACGGACAGCGGCCTTTCCGCCGAAGTAACCGTGCCAAGCCTTTATTCCTTGAGCGTGAACTCTATTGAAGCCACACTGGTCAACAACCCCAACAACGAGCCAGAACAGATAATCCTGGTGGAAACCAGCAATCCTGTTCAGGATAAAAGCCTGAACAGCAAAATCAAGGCCTGGATATTGCCCGAGCCCAAGGAGAAAGAAGGCGGGGCATGGCACGATGGAAACATTACCGACAAAGTGCTGGAGAAATCCACCGAATTGAAGCTTGCCCCGGCCCCTTCAGAGGAAGAATACTCCAGCCTGCACAGCTACCGCTTCCAGGCCAAACCCGGTGAACAAATCTATGTGAAAATTGACAAAGACATAAAATCGTTCTCCGGTTACAAGCTGCCCGCTGCAGCACAACAGGTGCTGGAAGTTCCGGATTTTTCCACCCTGCTCGATTTCGTGTCGGAAGGCTCGCTCCTGTCCATGAGCGGAGACCACAAATTCACAGTGGTTTCGCGCAATATCAAAGGCCTCCGGGTTACTGTAAAGCGGGTGCTGCCAGGGCAAATCCAGCATATGGTGTCACAAAACCGGTGGGGTTCGTATTCCACCCCGCAACTTGATGGCAGCCTGTTCAATGAAGACAACATTTCAAAAGTGTTTGAGGCGAAAATTCCCATTTCCAACCCGGGCCCGGTGAAACCGCACTATGAAGGCATAGACCTAAGCCCGTATTTCGGCGAGCAGGGCAAAAACCTGCGCGGCGTTTTTGTGGTAACTCTCCAGCAGTACGACCCCGATGAAGAACTTGCCAGAGCAGCGGAAAACGCAACGCAAGAACAAGATCAATTCTACGGAGAGAAAGATTTAGGCAATTACCGCAATGACGAAGATGACAATGATTACAGCCAGAATTCAGTAAAACGCCTGATCGTGGTAACCGATCTCGGTGTAATTGCCAAAACCGCGCACGACAACTCCCGCAATATCTATGTGCAGTCCATACACAGCGGCCAGCCTGTGGAAGGGGCCAAGGTGGAGGTGCTGGCGCTTAACGGCGAAGTGCTTCATAGCGCAACAACCGGAAAAGACGGCCACGCGGCCCTTCCGAGCCTTGAGGAATATACGCGCGAACGCAAGCCCACCCTGTTTCTGGTGAGCAAGGGAGACGACTCCTCCTTCCTGCCGGTCAATGAGTCGGGCAGGTATCTGTCATATTCCCGATTCAACACTTCCGGCGAATCCACCCCCGAACCGGGCGCGCTGAGGGCCGACCTCTTTTCCGACCGGGGCATTTACCGCCCGGGGGACACTTTCAATGTAGGCATAATAGTGAGGGCTTTCGACTGGGCCAAGCCCCTTGAGGGCCTGCCGTTCGAGCTTTGCCTTTACGACCCCCGCGGCCAGTTGGTGCAATCCTCCAAAATGAGTTTCTCCCAGGAAGGGTTTGAGGAATATTCCTACACAACCCGCCCAACCGATGCCACAGGAGAATGGGAAGTATGCCTCTATCTGGTTAAAGACGAAGAAGAAGATATCAAAAGCTTTGTGGGGTATACCACTGTTGAAATAAAAGAGTTTCTCCCCGACCGCATGCAGGTGAAGGCCACGTTCAATGCCGAAAAAACCCAGGGATGGGTCAAACCAAACGGGCTGAATGCGCAGGTGAACGTGCAGAACCTGTTTGGCTCCCCAGCCCAGAACAGGCGGGTTGAAGGGGAAATAACCCTGCGCCCGGCGCTGCCTTCCTTTGCCGGATACCCGGACTACACTTTCCGCAGCCGCAACGAAAACCGCGAAGGGCTGAACGAAGAACTGCCCGAACAAACCAGCAATGAGCAAGGCGATGCCGTATTTGACCTCAACCTGGACAGACGGATTGACGGAACCTACCAGCTCCATTTCCTCTGCCGGGCATACGAGCAGGGCAGCGGGCGCAATGTTGCCGCCCAAGCCAGCGTGATGGTTTCGCCGGAAGATTTCCTGGTGGGCATCAAGGCAGATGGAGACCTGGACTATGTGGAGCGTGGCGCAGCCCGCAATTTGAATCTGGTGGCGGTGGATCCTGAACTGCGAAAAACCGGTGTGGACAAGCTCAAACTGGTCATCAAGGAGAAAAAATATTTGTCCGTGCTGACCAAAGACCAGTATTCCGGGCTTTATTCCTATGTTTCCAAGCTGCGGGTTGATGAGCTTTCCAGCAAAGACCTGAGCATTCCGGCAGGCGGGCAAAACCTTCCCCTGCCCACCGGCCAGCCCGGCAACTTTGTGGCCCAAATCCAGAATTCGGAAGGACAGGTGCTGAACTGGGTTGAGTACAGCGTTGCCGGAGACGCCAACGTAACCCGTTCGCTTGAACGCAGCGCCGAGCTGCAGCTCAAACTCAACAAGCAGGTCTTTGAGGCAGGCGAGGAAATTGAAGTTTCAATAAACGCCCCATACACCGGCAGCGGCCTGATTACCATTGAGCGGGACAAGGTTTACGCCCACACATGGTTCACCAGCCCAACCACGAGCTCGGTGCAGAAAATTCGCGTTCCGGAAGGATTTGTGGGCAACGGATATGTCAATGTGCAATTTGTGCGCGACCCCGGCTCCAGCGAAATATTCATCAGCCCGCTAAGTTACGGAGTGCTGCCATTCAGCACCACTCTGGACTCCAAACGTGCCTCTCTTGAAGTAAAAGTGCCAGAATTGCTGAAACCCGGCGACAACCTGACCATGAAAGTGATCACCCCCCAGCCGGAAAAAGTGATTGTGTTTGCAGTGGATGAAGGCATCCTCCAGGTTGCGCGCTATGTGCTGCGGGATCCGCTGGACACCCTGATGCCAAAACGCAGCCTGGAAGTGAAAACCTCGCAGATACTCGACCTGATTCTGCCCATGTTTAAAACAATTCTGGCCGAATCCGCCCCCGGCGGCGACGCTTACAGCGCGGACGCAAACGCCCGCCATCTCAACCCCTTCGCCCGCAAGGCTGACGCCCCGGTATCATACTGGTCCGGCATCATTTCCGTGGACGGTGAAAAAGAGCTGACCTACAAGGTGCCCGACTACTTCAACGGAAAAATAAGAGTCATGGCTGTTGCCGTAACCCCCTCCAGGGTTGGCATATCCCAGGCCTCAACCACGGTGCGGGACGACTTCATAATGACGCCGAATGTGCCCGCCATGGTTGCGCCCGGAGACAGTTTCGAAATCAGCCTGGGCATAAGCAACAACATGCAAAACCAGGACGGCCAGCCCATCCCCGTGACTATTTCTCTTAACACGGAAGAGGGCCTCGAAAAAACCGGAGCAGCCAGCGCCACGGTGACTTTGGCTGAAAAACAAGAAGGCATGGCCACTTTCCAGTTGAAGGCCACAGAAAAACTGGGGGCTTCCAGACTGACCTTCACGGCCTCATATGGAGGCAAAACCTCCCG
>CAZDJL010000084.1:0-5518 GCA_964505745.1 uncultured Desulfovibrionaceae bacterium
TAAGCCACAAGCAAATAGTGGAGTATGTTCTGCCCAAGCATGCCAAACAGAAGGCCCAGCAACCCAATGCTTAAAAGCGAAACCCGGTTATGCCTGATGTTTTTATGCCCCAGCAGGTCTAAGCTGAAAACGGTGCTCACGGTAATCAGGCAGGAGTCTGCCGAGGAAACTATCGCGCTTACCAGCCCGACAGACATGAGCAAACCCAGCCAGCCAGGCATAAACTCCACCATCAGCATTGACAGCACTGAATCTTCGGGGGTTGACGCAGGAACAAGGCCAACAGCCCCCAAACCTATTCCTACAATTATAACCGAGAACAGAGCCAGCCCCACGGCCCCCGCCACCGCTCCCCGCCTTGCTTCAAAAGTGCTTCGGGCGCTCAGCACTCTGCCAAAAAGCATCGGGCAGACCACATAATTTCCGCCCACCACAAACAGGAAGTACACAAACATGGCCGGAGGGAAGCTCGAATTGCTGGCTTCAACCTTAACCCCTTCCCACCAGCCCCAATTGGCGCAGGATATCCAGCCAAGAGCGAGCAGCAAGATCACAAAAATTATCAGGAACTGAATCCGGTCCACCCGCATCACCGCGGCCTGGCCGCCAAGAGAATGCACCACCACCAGAAGATAACCGATAACAAGGCAATAGCCGGCTTCAACCCCCAACAGGCTTTGTAAAACCCTGGAAAGCGCGGTAAACTGGGCAGCCAGAATCGCGACCCAGGCCACAAGAACCAGGCCTGCCACCAACTTGCGCGCATAAGGCCCAATCAGGCTCTCAACCAGTTGGGGCATTGTAAAAGCCCCGCTGGAGCGCACTTTTTCCGCAAGTGTAAAGGCCAGCACAATCAAACCGGCGGCCCCCATGCCAAGCCACCAGAAGGCCGGGGTGCCCACTTTAAAAGCCAGCCCCACAACCCCAACTGTGGCTGAAGCGCCAACGCAGGAAACAACGATAGACAAGGCAACCCCCAGGGAACTGCTGGAGCGCCGGTTCACAAAAAAAGAGTCGGAAGACGTCGTTTTCGCGGTTTTTCCCGCAAGCCAAAGAATAACAGACGCATAAGCAAGCAAACCAAGCACACCCGGAAAATTCATAGACTAAACCTCATACTCGGCCAGCAGCCTGTTTACAACCGGGTGCATAAGCCCGGCGAGCATTTTTACCGCATCATGCCTGTCTTCGGCTGAATGGCTATGCAGCCCGGCCAGGTAAGGCACTTCACCCAAACACTCTACCCCCGAAATATCGCTGATAATACGGGGGTTCTCTTCTCCGATCACCGTGGCCAAAACGTCTTCCACACAAGGGCGTGAAGTGGCGGCAATGATAAACCCGCTTACCGGAATCTGGCGGGCGCGGAGATACTCGATTGAAAGAAGGGCATGATTCACCGCCCCAAGCCTGTTGGAAACCACAAGAATAACCGATGACGCACACAGCTTCATCAGGTCCGCCATCGTTTCCCGGCGGTTCAGAGGAACAAGAACGCCGCCAGCCCCCTCAACCACAACCAGCCTTTTGCCCCTTCCCCTGTCCGCAATCATAACAGCCAAGCCGTAAGCATCGACAAAACGCCCCTCTCTTCGGGAAGCCAAATGCGGGGACACCGCATCTTCAAACCCCACCAGCATGGCACTCTCCACCTGAGGGGCGGCCGCCTTGTAAAAACCGGCGTCAGGAGAGACCAAACACCCTTCTTTCCATTCGCATCCGGTTTGAACGGCCTTTATTCCCATAGCCGAAATGCCGCTATTTCCAGCCGCCGCTAAAAGCCCGCCCGTTACAACTGTTTTTCCGCAATCCGTATCCGTGCCTGTTACAAAAATGGTAATGCTGTTTTTTTCTTTCATTCTTTAAAGCCAAAAGTCATAGACCTGGTTATGGTTTAATTGTAAACTTTCCCAAACTCCGGAGGGTTTACTTTCAAGCAGAAACTTTGTCAACCAAAAATAAACATTAAAAGGTTTACATTAAATGCCTGGCACACCTCAACACCCTGTTAAAACAAATAAAAATGAAATATATAAAATTCTGTCAAAAGAGGCTGAATGGGTTTCGGGCGAACACATCTCGCAGCTTCTGGGCGTAACCCGCGCGGCCGTGGCCAAGCAGGTTGCCGTGCTTCGCAAAGAAGGGCACGCCATAAAGGCCGCCCCCAGAAAAGGATACCGGCTGGAGGCTTCCGCCAGCGATCTGGACCTGGAGGCGGTGAAAAACAGCCTTGGCGGAACTTTTTTTGATGAAGGCAATTGGCTTCATTTGAAAAAAATTTCTTCAACCAACACAGAATGCATGGCCATAGCCGCAAAAGGAGGCCCTCAAGGCAGCCTGGTATATTCCGAAATTCAGACTGCCGGCAGGGGAAGAAAAGCGACCGACTGGTTTTCCACCCCCAGAAGTTTACAGTTTTCACTGCTGCTGCGCCCCGGCCCGTCATTTCCGGAAACTGCGGAAGCAACGGCTTCCCTGTGTGAAATCATCAAGGAAGTAATTGAGCAGGAAACATCTCTCACAGCCGTGTTAAAAGCCCCTAACGACATCTGCGTCAACGGCAAAAAAGTGGCGGGAGTTTTGCTGGAAACAGGGTTCAGAGCAGACCGCCTGGAATGGGCGGTCATCGGAATAGGAATTAACGTAAACGCCCTGGAAACGGACTTTCCCCCTCAGCTTCAAAAAAAATGCACATCTCTGCTTATAGAGCAGGGAACTACGTCCAACCGGGGCAAGATTCTTGCCGCTATTTTACAGCGCATTGATTTATGGTATACATCTCCCTCAGGGCAGGCCTCCAGGTGAATCAGCCCCTGGAAGCACAGGGTCCTGTACGTTACAGCCATTTTCCCCATAAGGATTATTTTATACATGAAAAAAAATTCCGCTCTTCCGTCCAGCCGTTTGCGCACAACTTTTTCTCCAGACAAGATACCATATGCCGACAGTACGGAAATCCCTCTCCGCACCCAAAACGGCCTGGCCCACTCCCACCCCCAGCCTCGCGCGCTGAAAGCGCTTGAGCTTGCACTGAACATTGACGACAAAGGCTACAACATTTATCTGGCAGGAAGCGTAAACCTCGGCCGCAAACTGCTTTTGAAGGATTTTCTGACCCCAAGGGCGAAAAAGCAGCCCACTCCGCCAGATCTTGTTTATGTGGCCAATTTTGAAGACCACGACAGCCCCATTTTAATTGAACTGCCCGCGGGCCAGGGCAAAAAACTCAAAGCTCAGCTTTCCAAAACTTTTACCCGCATACGCAAGGAAATACCCGGCCGGTTTGAGCATGACGCCTTTATTAAAAACCGCAATATCCTCATCGACAAATTTCAGGAAGAGCGCAAAAAACTGTTCAAGCAAATGGATCAGATCGCCGAGGAACAGGGCTTCAACCTGGACATGGACGAACGGGGAGGCCTCACCCTCTACCCTCTGATTGAGGGCAAACGCCTGTCGGAAGAAGACTTTGAGAAACTGGATGCGGATTTGCGCGACAGCCTCAAAATTAAGGGCGACCAGCTTCTGCAGGACATGAGCAGGCTGATGCGCAAACTTTCGCGCACAGAGGAAGCTTTTTCCGATGGAGAACGGGAACTTGAGCGCGAAGTGATCAATCTGGTGCTGAACCTCTTTTTAACGCCAGTGGCCGAGCAGTTCAAAAAAAGCTGCTCCAACCCCGAACTTGACAAATATTTTGAAGACCTGCGCAGAAACATCATTGAGAATCAGGACAGTTTTCTGCCCAAAGACATCCTCGTTCCCAGCGAACCGCCTCTTCAGGGCACGCCTGTTTTTGCCGGAGACCCGCCTTCGCAGCCATATCCGGCAGACCTTCCAGTTCCCTATGAGGTAAACCTGTTTGTAGACAACTCTAAAAGCAAGGGAGCCCCCATAATTTTTGAAGATCACCCGATTTTCACCAATTTGATGGGCTGCATTGAGCGTGAAGCCGAAATGGGCGCACTGGTGACGGACTTCACCCTGATCAAGGCGGGGGCCATTCACAAGGCGAACAGGGGCTTTCTGATTATGCGCGCGGAGGACATCCTGCAACACCCCGCAGCATGGGAAAGCCTGTTGCGCGCTCTTTCCTCCCAGTTTGCCCGTATTGAAGAAGGCTCGGAAGGAGGAGACAGCACCAAGACCAAAGGGCTTACCCCCGAATCCATGCCTCTCGATCTCAAGGTGGTGCTTATCGGCTCGGAGGAAATATATGAATCCCTTCTGCTTGCCGACGACCGCTTCGCCAAGCTGTTCAAAATCAAGGCCCACCTCACGGAAACCACCCCGCGCAACGCGGCGGGCTTCAGGCTGTATCTCGCCCGCATGGCCCGAATAATCAGCGAAAGCAAACTGCTGCCGTTCACAAGGGAAGCCCTTGCCGAAATAATCAACTTCGGTTCACATATTTGTGAAGACCAGAAAAAGCTCTCATTAAAATTCGCCCTGGTGCGGGAACTTATGATTGAGGCCTCGGCGCTTGCCTCCATGAACGGTAAAAACGAAGTTGACGACACAATCATCAAAGAAGCGCACGATGCCCGCATTTTCCGGGCAAACCTGTTTGAAGAGCATTTTCTTGAAGAATATGACCGGGAATTGATTAAAGTTCCCACTTCCGGAAAGGCGGTGGGGCTGGTTAACGGCCTTGCCGTAACCTGGTTTGGAGACTTCGAATTCGGCCTGCCTCACCAGATATCATGCACCGTGGGGGTCGGGCATGGAGGAATTATCGACCTGGAACGGGAAGCCGAGCTTTCCGGGCCCATCCATACCAAGGCGATCATGATCCTGAAAAGTTATCTTGTCAGCATGTTCGCGCGCAACAAGCCGCTGGTGCTTACCGGAAGCCTTTGCTTCGAACAGAATTATGCCGGGGTTGAAGGCGACTCCGCCTCCGCCGCGGAACTCGCCGCCCTGCTTTCAGCACTGGCGGACATGCCTGTCAACCTTTCCCTGGCCTGCACCGGAGCCGTGAGCCAAACCGGCAACATTATGGCCGTGGGCAGCGTTACCCGCAAGATAGAAGGCTTTTATGAAGTTTGTAAACGGCGCGGCCTCTCCGAAGGCCAGGGCGTGATTATTCCCAAAGACAACATTGATCATCTCATGCTGAAATCGGATGTGGTGGAGTCTGTAGAAGCAGGCAAATTCCACATTTATCCGGTGTCGCACATTTCAGAAGTGCTTGCCCTGCTCACCGGCATACACACGGGAACCAGGCGCAAGGACGGCAGCTTCACACCCGGTTCGCTCTTCCACAAGGTGGACAGACGCCTCGACCGGCTGGGGCGCCTTGCCCGCAAGCATGAATCCTCCGGGTGCTGACGCGCCCACGCCATAATCAGGGCCTTCCCATGCCCCGGGGCGGGAAGAGGCGCGGCTGCTCCTGAAAGGGCAAGGGCGTTGCGAAACAATTTTTCGCAACGCCCTTGCCCTTTCGCCGGAGGCGCAGCACCAAAATTAAGAGGCCCTTTAAAAAAAATGCCCGCCAGCCAAAACCCCAGCTCTGCCC
>CAZDJL010000084.1:5528-5705 GCA_964505745.1 uncultured Desulfovibrionaceae bacterium
TTCGCAACGCCCTTGCCCTTTAGCTGGGCGCGGGGCATCAAAATTAAGAGGCCCTTAAAAAACGCCCGCCAAACAAAGCCCCAGCTATGCCCATGCACGGAAAGCGGCAGAAAACAAAACGCGAAAACCGGCAAAGACCCAGCGCCTGCCACAAAATCAACGCCCGCAAGCCTCCTT
>CAZDJL010000085.1:0-5668 GCA_964505745.1 uncultured Desulfovibrionaceae bacterium
AGTGCAAAGCACTGTCCGCTGCGCAGGCGCAGGCGAGATTCACTCTCGCCGTTAAACGCCGGAGCAAGCGTCTTAAAGTTAATCTGCTCTAGAACCCTTCTTCAAGCGGAGGGTATACAAGCCACTGGTTTTCCAGTTTTTCGTCAGACAGGGCGAACACTTTGGACAGTGCGGAAGGCTCAAGCCTTACCTGACGCCCTTCCACGCTGATCCGCCCGGTGGCAATCCACTGCAAGGCCTGCGGGTAAATGCGGTGCTCAAGCTTGTGAATGCGTTCCAGCACTGCTGAAGCATCTTCCGTTGCAGGCGCGGGCAACGCCGCCTGAATAATTACCGGGCCGCTGTCCACTTCCTCTTCCACAAAGTGCACGGTGCACCCGGTGAGCTTCACCCCATAGCTGCACGCCGCGGCAACCCCAGCCGCGCCCGCGAAACTGGGCAGAAGGCTGGGATGGATATTGATGATTCTGCCCTCAAACTCCTGAATGAAGGTTGTGGATAAAAGGCGCATATATCCGGCCAGCACAATAAATTCGGCCCCGGCCCCGCGTATGGCTTCAAGCATCGCCCGGTCGAACGCCTCCCGGCTGGGGTAATTGCGGTGGGACTCCGCCCAGGTTTCTATGCCGGCGTCCTTGGCCCGCTTCAAGCCGTACGCCTCCGGATTGTTTGAGAGCACCAGGCAGATATCGGCATCAAGCCTGCCTTCCCGTTTTTTATCTATAAAAGCCTGCAGGTTTGAGCCAGAACCGGAAAGCAATACAGCTACCTTCATTTCATCTCCTTAACTTTCGGCCGGCCTGAAAAAATTTTCCAAAGCCCCGATCATTTCAGCCAGATTGTAAGTTTCGGGCTGCACTGTACAGCTTAGGCCGTATTTTTTCAAGCTTTCCGCCGTAACCGGGCCTATGCAGACAAAAGCCGCGTTTTTTCCGGCAACTTCGCCGGGCTCAATCAGCTTGAAAAAGTTGTCCACGGCGGATGAAGAGCAAAATAGCACAGCGTCAATCTTGTTTTGGGATAACGCGTCACGCACCCTGGCGCGGTTATGAACGGCCTGTTCATCTTGCAGGGGAAGCACTGTTTCATAAACCGGAAGCACATGCAGCGGCACGCCCTGTTTTTCCAGATTATTTTCCAGCGCCGGCCTCGCTTCCTTGGCCCGTGCCACCAGAACAGGCCCGCCGCCGGGCGTAAACCGTCTGAGAAGGCCCTCGGCCAGGCTTTCGGCCACAAATTCTTCCGGAATAAAATCGGGGTAAAGCCCCTGCCTGGAAAGCGCCAGGGCCGTGCCCGGCCCGATTGCCGCCAAACTCAGCCCTCCCAGGGCTCTGCTGTCCAGCCCCCGGCTGTTCAGAATTTCAAAAAATGCGTCCACTCCATTTGCCGAGGTGAACACAAGCCAGGAATAGCTGCTTAAATTGCTTATGGGCCCGCCCCCCGCCTCCGGCCCGGAAAAGGGCCTGATTTCTATGGTGGGAAATTCAATTACATCCGCGCCCAGGTCTTTCAAGGCCAAAACAAGCTTGCCCGCCTGTTTTCTGGCCCTGGTAACAACAATGGTTCTGCCGAACAGAGGCTTCCGCTCAAACCAGGAAGGCCCGGCCCCGAATTGCGCCATTTTGCCCAGCACAAAAATCGCAGGAGCCTTTATCTGCTCCGCCCTCACCCTTGCGGCGATATTACCGAGACTGGCCGTAACTTTTCTTTGCCTGCCCGTGCTGCCCCATTCAACTACAGCGGCCGGCGTGTTCAGCGGCACGCCGGAATCAAGAATTTTTCCAGTAATTTCTTCCAGATTGGCCAGGCCCATCAGCACAACAAGAGTGTCCGCCCCCTGCGCCAGCCTTCCCCAGTCCAAAGAAGGATTGCCCAGAGCGCTGTGCCCGCTGGCTATAGTTACAGAGGATGAAAAATCCCTGTGGGTCAGGGGAATGCCCGCATATGCAGGAACTGCGAGAGCGGACGAAACGCCGGGCACAACCTCGAAAGAAAGGCCCGCCTCAAGCAGCGCTTCCATCTCTTCCGCCCCCCTGCCGAACAGAAAAGGGTCGCCTCCCTTAAGCCGCACCACAACCTGCCCGGCCTGGGCAGCCTTTCTGCCTTCTTCAACCAGAAGCATGTTTATTTCCGTCTGGCGCATACTGTGGCAGCCGGCTTTTTTTCCGGCGAAAATCAGCCTGGCGTCCTCCCTGGCCTCACGCAAAAGCCCTCTGTCCGCCAGATTGTCGTAAACAATCACATCGGCGGATTTGATCAGATCGAGCCCGCGCACTGTAATCAGGCCTTCGTCGCCTGGGCCCGCGCCAACCAGATAAACGCTCATTCCTCACCTCTGGACGCTGCGGCCTTAATTGCCGGAGAAGGGGCCGGTATTGCGCTTTCCCCGCCGTTTAACGCAGGAAGCGAGTTGAAGATATGGGTCATAACCGTATTTGAAACAAGCATGCCGCCACGGGTGAGCGACAAACGCCCGTTGCGGATGCGAATCAGGCCCTGGGCATACAGCGAATTGAACAGCAACTGGTTCTCTTTAAAGAAATCCCTACCGGTAACTTTCCGGTAAATGTCGGCCTGAAAACCTTTTTTGGTGCGCAATGCGAGCATTATTTCCTCCATCAGCCTGGTTTCCGCCGAGAGTTCCTCAAGCTCGCCGTATTTGCCGCCCGGAACGGCTCCGCTTTCCACCATTTCGAGAAATGAGGTCAAATCATGCGGGTTGGTCCAGCGCCGGCCGTCAATTGTGGAAACTGCGCCAGGCCCGAATCCCAGATAATCCTCCCCTTCCCAATAGCCGAGGTTGTGCTTGCACTGAAAACCGAGTTTTGCAAAGTTTGAAATTTCATATTGCAGGTACCCGGCTTCCTCCAAAATTTCAGCCCCATCAGTAAACATATGCCCCAGCTCGCGTTCGTTGCAAAAATGCAATTTTCCCGCATCATTCCAGGCGTTAAAAGGGGTTTCCGGCTCAATGGCAAGCCCATATGCGGAAATGTGCTCGGGCCGTAGCTGGGCAACCACATGCAGGAGATCCTCTTTCCACTTGCGCAGGCGCTGGCCCGGCAGCCCCCACATCAAGTCCAGGTTGATATTCGTGAAGCCTGCCTCACGGGCCTGATGCAGCGCCCTTGCCGCGTCGGAAGCGGTGTGGGGCCGGTTCAGCAGCGCCAGCATTTCGTCATTCAGGCTTTGCACCCCAAGGCTCAGCCTGTTTACGCCCGCCCGCAAAAGATCATGATAGTACCTGATTTCCCGCCCGCTTTGCGGGTTCGCCTCAACCGTAACTTCCAGGCCAGGGCGCAGCCGGAAGCAGGCGGCCACCCTGTCCAGCATGGCCCCGATGGCGGCGGCGGGCAAGGTGGACGGAGTTCCCCCGCCCACAAAGATGGTGGACACCTCCTTTCTGCCAATGCGCCCCGGCCAGAGTTCAATTTCAGCAAGCACGCCGCTCAAATAGGCCTGCGTTTCGCCGGATTCGGGAACCCAGGAATTAAAGGCGCAATAATGGCATTTGCTCTTGCAAAAAGGAACATGAATGTAAATCAGCATCCCGTTTCTCCAGCCGGGCCGCCGTCAGGCTCCCGGTCTTTAAGGTAACGGTCGCTTTCGCTGAACAGGCAGCCGCAATATTGCTGCCGGTAAATTCCCCATTTTTTGGAAAGAGTAATTCCCCTGCTCCAGCCTGATCTGAAGTCGGAATAATAAAATCCGGGGCCGGAATCTGTGCAGAGGGAACGGGCGATGGCCCGGATGGCTTCGTGCTTCTGATAACGCGAATAAAGCAGGCTGGTGCTGATCAGGTCGAAATCTCCCGCGGCAGCCGTCCACAGCAATTTCTGGATGCGTATTTTATAGCAGAACAGGCAGCGGTTGTTCTGCTTGCCCGCAACCGCGCGGAAATATTCATCCATTCCCTGTTCCGCCTGAAGATCGGGCGATTCGGGAAAAAGCAGGGGAAACCCCATGCGGGCGGCCACTTCTTCTGCTCCTCCCCTGCGGCGCAAATACTCCTGCCCGGGGTGGATGTTGGGGTTATAAAAAAACCCCGTCACATCCAGCCCTTCATCCCGCAGACGCTCAACGCACGTGATGGCGCATGGCCCGCAGCATATATGCAGGAGAATTTTTTTCATATTAATGCTTGAACGAACGCTGACCGGTGAAGACCATGCTCACCTGGGGGCAGGCCTCGTTCACCGCCTCCACAACCTCAAAGTCGCGCAAAGACCCGCCCGGCTGGGCAATGGCCGTTACCCCTTCGGCAATGGCCGCGTCCACCCCATCCCGGAACGGGAAGAAGCCATCGGAAACAAGCACTGATCCAGGCAGGCCGCCTCTGGCCTCACGGGCGGAGGCCAGAATTTCATCATATCTGGCCTTAAGGGAAGAATCCGTGAGGGACGCGCGTTTAAGCTCGTATATGGACAGGCCGAGCTCTTCAAAAGAAATGGTGTCGGCATATTTTGTATAGGCCTTATGGATGGTGAGCTCCACGCAGCCCACCCTGTCCTGCTCGCCCGTGCCAATGGCCACAGTGGCCCCGTTTTTGGCGAAAATCACCGAATTGGAAGTCACCCCCGCCTCCACAGACCAGGCAAAAACCAAATCGTCCGCCTCCTGGGGCGAAGGAGCCCGGGCAATAATCGTCTGGCCGTCTTTTTCAGCTTGCGCCGGAATAAAGTCGGCAGCAGTGCGAACCCGGGAAAGAAATGATTTTTGTAAAATGATCCCGCCATCCATCAGAGTTTTTACGTCCAGCCACGGGTACGCCGCCAGCTCCCCCAAACGCCCAAGGCCAGGGATGCGCAAAATGCGTAAATTCTTCCGCCGGGCGAGAATATCCACCACGCCCTCTTCAAATTCCGGAGCAGCCACCACCTCAAAATAAGAGCTGTTCACAAGTTCCGCGGCTTCTTTTGTGAAAGCGGAATTTACCACTACCGCCCCGCCAAAAGAGGCAATCCGGTCGCTCTCATATGCTTTGCGCAAGGCTTCGCCCACTCCGCCCTGACCGGGCCCCACCCAAGCCGCCCCGCTGGGGTTATTGTGCTTCAGAATAAGCGCCGCAGGCTTTGCAGCCAAGTATTGCAATATATTCGCGCCATTGTCCACATCGGTAAAATTGGTTTTACCCGGGTGCTTCCCCGCCTGAATCATGTGCTCCTCGCGCACGGCAGAAACCAGGCCTTGCCCTGGGCCGCGGAACCTGATTCCGTCAAGCTCCAGTTCGCCCGCCGCCAGCTCATAAAGGGCGGCCGGCTGATCTGGGTTCTCCCCATAGCGCAAGCCACGGGTTTCACCTCCCAGAGTCCAGGTGCGCTTCTTGTATTTAAGTTCAGCGCTACCCAAGATGATTGTCATCTCCTCCGGAAATGCGTCTGCATTAATGGTACGGTACATATCCTTCAAATTGCTCATTTATGGAATACTCCTGAAATATGAAAAATGAATATGCCAGTTTAAATCTAAAACGCCGCCTAGACCAGATCTTTTTAAGCGCATCTTAAAATCCGGCATCTGCGTATTCTGTGCCACTTGCAGCCCGTAAACCGACTGCCGGGATATGCGAGGCAGGAGGGAGAGTTGTTCACCAGGTTTATCCTGCTCTAATTGATACTTTATATACTCCGCGGTCTTTTTGGTGCTTTTTCCTGCTGCATTTGCATAA
>CAZDJL010000086.1:0-5639 GCA_964505745.1 uncultured Desulfovibrionaceae bacterium
ATCTATCGCTGTGACTGGAGTTCAGACGTGTGCTCTTCCGATCTTTTCTTCTTTTTTGGTTTTTTCCGGAGCCAGGCTGCTGAGCAGTTCATAAGCGTCGTCAAGCTCGAAGTTTTCAATATACTCCCGCAACCGGTTAAGCTCTCCTTGGGGAATGATGGTTTGCAGTTCCGGCTCAAGCTCAAAAAACAGTTCTTGCGATTTGGCGTCGCTTTCGCACAGGGCCTCGCACAGGGAAGTGAGGTCCACCGTGTCAAAATTTGCGCAGTTGCATTCCTGCTTGCAGCTGTTTGCTTTGTCTTCCAGCTTCTGGAGGAAGGTGATTTGGGCAACTGTTTGGCGAAGGGCCAGGGAAAATGCCGCGACCATTCCTCTGACCTTGATGTCCATGTTTTCTTCGCTGGTGCGCAGAGCCTCTTCCAGTTTTTTGGTAGATTCGAAAAGCGGAATCATTCCCAAATTGCCGGCCAGCCCTTTAATGCTGTGTACAAGCAGGATGGCGTCTTCTTTTTTGCTGTCGTGCAAAAGGCTGTTCAGCTCCGCATCCTTGTCCGCGTATTCGTTTGCAAAGCGGGAAAGCATTCTTTTATATAGTTTTTTGTTGCCGGCTACTCTGGTCAGGGCGGTTTTCACATCAAAAGACGGCAAGGCCTCGATCAGGTCGACTTCGGAAGAAGCCGCAGGCAGAGCTTCCTTTTTTCGCCTGCGTAAGGAGGAGTTCTGTTCCAGGGCCAGGGCGGCGGATGTTTTTCCCGGTTTGGCGGGCTTCTTCCTGTCCGCATGCTTGTGCCGCAGCCAGTGCTCTATTGTATGGTACAGAATATTCACATCAACCGGCTTGGCTATGTGGTCGTCCATTCCGGCTTCGCGGCAGTGGTCGAATTCTTCCTGCATGGCATGGGCGGTCATGGCGATTATCGGCAGGCTGTTGAAAGCGGAGTCCGCCCTGATTTTTTCCGTGGCCTCAATGCCGTTCATCACCGGCATTTGCAGGTCCATAAGGACGATGTCGTAGGGCGGGGTTTTGCCTTTTTTGGTGTCGAGCAATATGTCAAGGGCCTTTTTTCCGTTCTCCGCCACATCAACATGCGCATTTTTGCTGGTTAAAAGCTCGCTGGCCACCTGCTGGTTTATCAGGTTGTCCTCAACAACCAGGATTCGTGTGCCCTGCAGGCTGAATTCCTTTTCTTCGCCGGATTGTTCGTTATGGGAGGGCATGTTTCCATTTTTTGTGGCAAGACCGTCTTTTATGGTTTTAAACAGCAGGGCGGGGGTTGCCGGTTTGTTTATGAAGGCGTCCACCTCGCGGCCATAATCTTTTTGCAATTCCCTGGGGGCATCTTGCGGGCATACAACTATAATTGCGGGAAGCTGGAGAAGGGGCAGCGCTTTTATTTTTTTTGCTGTTTCGGAGCAGCTTGTTTCCGGCAAATCGCTGTCTATGAGAATGGCCGTGTAGGGAGTTGAAGGGGGCATGTTTTCAATTTCGGACAAGGCCTTTTCGCAGGAATCAACCGCTTTGGGCAGCAGCCTGAGATGCTTTAATATTTCCATCAGGCTTTTGCTGGATTCGGCATTGCCGTCCACAACAAGAACTGGAGCGCCGTCGAGCTTGTTTGGAGAGCCCGGTTTTTCCTCTGCATTTTTATCCGTGAGGCTCAGCATCACCTGAACTTCAACGGTTGTTCCCTGATTTTCCTCGCTGCTGATGAAAATTTGGCCATGCATCAGGCTGGCCAGGTGCTTGCTGATGACAAGCCCCAGGCCGGAACCGCCAAAACGGCGGGTGGTGGATTCATCTGCCTGGGAGAATGCTTTGAACAGCTTGGCCCTGGCGTCTTTGCTCATGCCGATGCCCGTGTCTTTCACTATAAATACAACGTCAGCGTAGTCGCCATGTATTTCCTTCAAATCGCAGCTTAGTGAAATTTTCCCTTCCGGCGTGAATTTTATGGCATTGGTCAGAAGGTTGATAAGGATTTGCCCCAGCCGTAGCGGGTCGCCGTACATGGTCCGGGGAATTCTGGGGCTGATTGTGAACTCCAGTTCCAGGCCCTTTTTCTGGGCCTGGGGAAGAAGCATATCCGAAAGGTTGTCGAAGATGGTTTCTATCTCGAATGGAATTCTTTCCAGCCTGATTTTTCCGGCCTCAACCTTGGAGAAGTCCAGAATGTCGTTAATTATGCGCAAAAGCGAATTGGCGGATGAATATATTTTGCTTACATATCCCTGTTGTTTGGAGTCCAGGTCTGTTTGCAGGGCAAGGTATGCCAGCCCGATAATTGCGTTCATCGGAGTGCGGATTTCATGGCTCATATTGGCCAGAAATTCGCTTTTGGCCTTGTTTCCGGCATCGGCTTCCTTTTTAGACTCCAGAAGCTGCTGATTGCGCACTTCCAGGGCCACGGCCATGTCGTTGAAAGAATTGGCCAGGCTTTTGAATTCTCCTTTAAAGTTGTCTGCGTTTACTCTGCCCCCCAGTTCGCCATTTCCAAATTTCGATGCAGTGTTTATCAGAAGTTTCAGCGGACGCAGAAGGACAAGCGTGCTTAGAACCCAGGCGAAAACAAGCGCCAAGGCTACCCCGGCGAGAAGCAGAACGATGTTGTGCTTTATGATGTGGCTGCCGCTGTCCGCCAGTTCGCTTCTGGGGGCGTCCAGCAGCACATAAAGGTATGGCTGTTGTTCGCCGGGCAGGCGCAGGCGCTGGAATGCCACCATGTGCGGAGAGTCTTTTTCCACCAGGGTGTAAGCTCCTGAATCCGTCTGCCGGTTTCTCAGCAGGGCCAGTTCGCTTGCATCCAGCAATTCTCTTTGGCGGTGTGCCGCCGGGGTTGAGGGAAAGATCCGCCCATAGCGGTCTGTATACCGGATTTTTGTGCTGGGGGGCATGTTCTCGAATGTCTGGCTTTCCGGAACGCGCAGGGGGATGCCTGCAAGCAGGGCCATTTTCGGCCGCCCGTCACTGCCTTGTATGGGCATGGCGCAGTATACGCCTGCGCGGCGGTGGTTTCCCGGCGCCAGAAAGTCGCTTGTAACCAGTTTGTTCTGGTTTATTGCGGTGTTGATAAGCGTTTTTTCCTGAGCGGTAAGGATGTAGCTGCCGCTGTATGAAGCGAGGATTTTTCCGGAGGCGTCCGCCAGTAAAAGTGAGTTGAAATTATTCTCTTCCACAAGGGCTTTGAACAGCTGTGCGGTTTCTTCATGCTGTTTTTGCTCCGCCACGCCGCTTTTTATAAGGGCCTGCATCAGGGCCGTGCCGCTGTTTACTATCAGTTTCTCTTCGGAGGCAAGCTTTTCCGCCGCCTGAACAAACCGGCTTTCCGCGCTGCCGGTAATATGGCTGCTTTGGGCATACCCGGAGTAAATAATAACTGCGCAGCTTGGGATGATGGCTGACAGCACGATGCCCATGACGGTGTGGCGTACTGACCAGTTGAAGATGTTGAGCATTTAAAGGCAGCTCCGGTTATGGTTTTCTTCTGCACGCAACCATATCAAATTAGTTTTATTTCTGCCAGACCGCCGGCGCTTTTGGAAAAAAGACCGGAAATCGCTCAAGGCGTTTGCCGGGAAAGGGGAAGCGCGGCTTCCAGCAAAATTCCTTTTGGCGTGTTGCGGGCGCGTATGGCGCCGTGGTGCATGGCTACTATTTTTTTGGTAATGGTCAGGCCAAGCCCTGAACCCAGCGACGAGCCGTAATCATTCCTGTCTCTGTAGAAAGGTTCGAAAATTTTCTCCAGAGCCTCTTCAGAGAGAGGCGGGTGGGGATTTCCCAGGCAAAGAACAGCATTTCCTTCTGTTCTCTCAAGGCGGAAGCGGATGGTGTCTCCGGTATGGCTGAATTTGATGGCGTTATCCATCAGGTTGGACACAACCAGAGAAAGCAGAGATTCATCACCCTGGAGCATGATTCCCGGTTCAATCCGGGCGTCCAGGGAAATCTGGCTGCTTTGGGCCAGGGTGTTTTCCCTGGAAAGAAGTTTTTCGCACAGTTCGGAAAAATTTAATTTTTTCAGGTTTAGCTTGTGGCGTTGCAGGTCCAGCTTGCTGTTGAGCAAAGTGGTGCCGATCAGTTGCTCCATGTGGTTTATTTCGTCTGCAATAAATGCGAGATGCTTCATGGGCAAGGTTTTGTCCTGCGCGCGTGTTTTTGCTTCCGGGCCGTCCGCCTGATTTGCTGCAGAGGTATTTTCAAGGTATTCCTCAATTATGGCGGCCGACACCCCCATTCTTGTGAGCGGCGAGCGCAGCTCATGCGAGATGTTCGCCAGCAGTTCCTGCATGCTTTTTATGTTGTTTGAAAGGTTTTGCGACAGCGTATTTACCGCGTTGGCCAATTCGGAAATTTCATCGCCGCCTCTGATGCTGATTTTTTTGTCCAGCCTGCCTCCTGCAATTTCCAGCACCTCATCTCTTACTTCCCTGAGTGGTTTGGAAATTGTTTTTGCAATCAGGAAGGCGAGGGCCACGCCAATAAGGCAAGTGACGATGAGGAAGTGGAGCAGCGGGGCTTCAAATGGCGGAGGCGGCCGCCTGCCCTGCATATAGTTGACAGTCGCCCTGCCTTCCGTGAGCTCCGCAGTGGATTGAGCGAGCGCAGGCAGGCCTTCCTGTTCGTATATGACAATGTTTTCATTGATATTGCGTTTGCGGGATTCGGCGGTCAAATCCTTGCTGTATGCCGCGGGCCGGTCTCCCGCGAGAAGTTCTCCCTGTTCGTTTTCAATCCAGGCGAAGTTGTCTCCCGCCTTGTTCAGAAAACCCAGCAGAAGCTTGGCGCTGGCAATATTCTGGTGCTTGAGCGTTTCTGAAATGTCGTACATGAAATAGCTCATGAACTGGGTGTTGTGATTTCTTTCCATCGCGAAGCGGAACAGGAAAAAGGCCAGCAGGTTCGACAGCATCACAAGCAGAAAGGTCCAGATAAAAATGCGCTGCCAAAGATGGCGGAACAGCTTCATGGCGTCACTCCCCAACCCAGCAGTAGCCTGTGTTCCATACTGTGCGGATTGTGTTTTTTTCCACTCCCAGCTTCGCCAGCAGGCTGCGTATGCGGCTGATGTGGACGTCTATGTTTCTGTCGCTGACAAAATAGTCTTTCCCAAAAGCCAGGTTCAGCAGCTTTTCACGCGAGAGGGGTATCCCCGCGTTGCTCATGAAAGCTTTGACCAGCTTGAATTCCGTGGTGGACAGCCCGAAGCTTTCGCCTTTGTAGCTTATGGTCTGCTTAGTCAGATCCAGGCAGATTTCGCCGCTGCAAATTTGTTTCTTCGCAGATGCCGGCCTTTCTGCAGGCTCGGAAGCTGCCCTGCGCAAAACCGCTTTGATCCGCGCCAGAAGCTCACGCGGATTAAAGGGCTTGGGCAGGTAGTCGTCCGCCCCCATTTCAAGGCCCACGATCCGGTCGGTGTCTTCGCCGCGCGCGGTAAGCATGATTAACGGGGTCGCATGGGCGGACCGTATCCGTTTGAGGATGCTGAACCCGTCTTCGCCGGGAAGCATCACATCCAGGAGAATTATATCCGGAGAAAATTTTAAAAGAGTTTCATCCACATGCTCTCCCGAGGGCAGGGTTTCAACTGCGAAGCCATACGGCAGGAAAAAATCCATAATCACGGCTTGCAGTCTCAAGTCGT
>CAZDJL010000087.1:0-5573 GCA_964505745.1 uncultured Desulfovibrionaceae bacterium
CCGCTGCACATAGGGCATGGGCGAGGAGCGGCTGTGGGCGACAGTCTGGCAAGGCTGTTGAGGTTTACCGGGCATCAGGTTGAATGTGAATATTATATTAATGACGCCGGCCGCCAGATGGCGACTTTGGGGAACTCCGTATGGGTGAGGGCCCTTGAGCTTGCCGGGCGGGAAACCGAGATCCCGGAAGATTTTTATAAAGGCGACTATATAATTGGAATTGCCAGGGAGATGCTGGAACGCCGCCCCGATTTGCTTGAACTTTCCCCGGAGGAAGGGCGGAAAATCTGCTTTGAGTATGCCCATAAGCTTATTCTTGAATGGATAAGGGAAGATTTGGAAGAGTTCAGGGTCAAGTTTGATGCCTGGACTTCCGAACGGGCCATATTGCAAAGCGGGGCTGTGGACGGTGTTTTGAAGCGTTTTGAAAAAGACGGGCTTCTGTTTGAGGAAGATAGCGCCTTGTGGTTCAGAAGCAGCAGTTTTGGGGATGACAAAGACCGGGTATTGCGCAAATCGAACGGCGATTTGACCTATGTGACCACAGACATTGCATACCACGAGCAAAAGTATGAGCGCGGTTTTGACCTGCTGGTGGATGTGCTGGGCGCAGACCACCACGGCTACATCCCCCGCATGAAAGCGGCGCTTCAGGCTCTTGGGCACGACTCTTCCGCATTTGAAGCGATTATTATTCAGCTGGTGAACTGGCTCAAGGCGGGTGAGCAGGTTGCCATGTCCACTCGCGCCGGGCAGTTTGAAACATTGATAGATGTTTTGGACGAGGTTGGAGTGGACGCGGCCAGATTCATGTTTCTTTCACGCAAGGGCGACAGCCCGCTGGATTTCGACCTTGAGCTGGTAAAGAGCAAAAGCATGGACAATCCGGTATACTATGTGCAGTACGCCCATGCCCGGATTTGCAACCTTTTTTCCAAAGCCGGGGAAAAAGGTTTGTTCAGCGGTGATTATAGGGAAATTCGAATTACTCCCGACGAACTCGCTTTCCTTAGTTCGGAAGACGATCTCCAGCTTGTCAGATTGCTTGACGCATTTCCGGCAATGCTTGCGGAAAGCGCCGCCATGCTCGCCCCTCATCATATCAGTTTCTATTTAATGGACTTGGCGGCCGGGTTGCACAGTTATTATGCGGCGGTGCCCATTCTGGCCGGAGACAGCATGGAACTGGCTAAAGCCAGGCTGGCCATGCTCGCGGCAGTGGGGCATGTTTTGAAAACGGGCCTTAATCTTCTTGGTGTGTCTGCACCTGAAAAGATGTGAGTGAAACAAAATGAATGCATACCGCGATTCAAAGGAACACGGGGTTAAAGCGAAATCTTCCGGCATCGAGCTTAAAATCAGCCTTTTCAGGGCGCTGATGCTGGGGGTTTTGTGTGTATTTCTTCTGATCTGGGCATTTTTTATTGGAATTTTGGTTGGGCGCGGAGAAAATCCCGAGTCCTTGGTGCCGGAAATTGCCGCTCTTATGCCGTCTCAGAATGAAACAGCTCCAGAGCCTGTGACTGAACCTGAAAAGGCTGCAGCTTCTATGGACAAGATCCTTCAGCCGGAAAATCTCGGTTTTATGGGCAATCTAAAAACTAAACCCACAAACGATGATTTGACCAATGCTCCGCTTGCCACAAATATTCCGCCCAAAAAAGTGAAGCCGGCAGATTCGGCTGTGGAAACAAAACCGGTGGTGCAGCCCCAGGCTTCAGGCTCACACGGGCAGGTGAAGCCCGTAGCAAAAGGTAAGCCGGAAGAGGGCGTTTTTGATTATGTATACCAGGTTGCGGCCAGCACCGACAAAAAGGGCGCGGAAGGGCTGAAGAGCAAACTTGCGGCCAGAGGCATAGACGCCTTTGTGCTGGAGGCGCAGAAAGACAGCGGAAAGATATACCGCATTAACGTCAGGTTCAGGGGCACTCCCGAAGATACCAGGCAGTTCTCCAAAAAACTGGAAGAAGCGGGCATTGACCGTAAAATTCTGGTTACAAAAACGCCTGCTGCAAATTAAACAGGCTGGCCTGGGGGGCGAATGAAAAAGGCTGGAATTTCCAGAGAAGAGTGTTTTTGAACTTATATTCCAGATGAAGCGGCCCTGCCATTGTGAAAAAAACTTGCGGCGCAATTGAAGATGGGGCAGGCGGGCAGCCGTTAAATGGAATTTTAAAGCAAAGATGCCCTAAAAATGTAGAATACGGTTATAAAGCCGGGTGTATGAGGACGCCATCTTGTCGGCGGTGTACTGCTGTACTGACTCCCGGCCCGATTCGGCCAGAAATGCGCAAAGGGCCGGATCCAGGGCAAGCCTGCGCATGGCGTCTGCCAGGGCCTCATCTTGCCCGCTGGTGAATACAAGCCCGTTACGTTCATTGCTCACAAGCTCAAGGTTGGCTGCAAGGCTGGAGCAGATAAGAGGCAGGCCTACCGCCCATGCCTCCTTAACGGTTCCGCTGCTTCCCTCGCCGTCAACCGAGGGAACTACCATCACATCACAGAAGGGCATTATTTTGCTGGCGTCCTGGCGGCCAAGCAGGGAAAGCCGCGCTTCCACTTTAAGCGCCTTGGCTTCTGCCAGAATGCTGTTAAAAAGAGGGCCGTCTCCAATTGCACGCACTTCCCAGGGCGGCATGTCCTCAGCCTCCATCAGATGTTTCATCGCCTTGATCAGCACCGTATGGCCTTTTTGCGGCGTAAGGGCGCCAACCACCAGAAAAATAAAGCGTTCACGGTCTTGGGGAATTCTGGGAACATATCTTGCCAGGTCAATGCCGGAATGGATTACGCAAAGCTGAGCGGCGGGTATGCCGGAATTACGCAAACTGTTTGCGGTGTCCTGACTCACCGCCACAACGGCATCGGCGGCTTTGTATTTTGAAATGGAAGCTTTTTTTACGGGATATGAAACCCGGCGGGTATGAACCAGGCATATTTTTTTGCCCAGAAAGCGTTTCAACATCGCCCCGCAGGCAGCAGCCTTGGCATCGTGGGTGTGGACTATGGAAAATTTGTGTTTGCGCCATGCGCAAAGCAGCTTGATGAACGAAAAAGGATTCCAGTGCGGCATGGAAGCAAGCTCAACGACTTCAACATCAATTTCCTTGAGTTTTCCAGCGAGAGGCGAGCCTTTGGGGCAGGCTACCACAGGGGTGTAACGGCCTTCCTGCCTTTGAAACCGGGCCAGATAAAACACTTGCCATTGCCCTCCCCGCATGTGGCGCCCCAAATCTATATGCAATACTTTTGTCATCTGTTCCAAAGCCTTGAGAAATTATTTAAACTTGACGCCATTCTTTTCAAGGTCGCCGTCAAGCAGCTCTTTTATTTTTATTGACCATGGCCCTGGCTTCCCGTCATTTATGGCTTTTCCTTCATAAGAAACTATTGCGGCGCAGGAAATTGTGGTTCCGGAAACAAGCAGCTCCTTCGATGTGAAAAGCTCTTCCTCGCCTATTTTGCGAATTTCCACATCCATGAACGGCTTTACCAGCTCCATGGTTCGCAGAATCGTTGTTCCGGGCAGTGCGTGGGTAAATTCCGGCACAACCAGTACATCTTGCCCCGCCGCATTTTCGCCGACCATGCAGATGTTCGCAATGGCCGCTTCCGCCAGAAAATTGTTCTGATCGAATGAAATAGCCAGGTCCAGGCCGCGTTCTTTGGCTTCCCGGATCATTGCTACGCTGGTCTGGTAGTTCGTGTTTTTGATTTTTGCCACCTGGGCGTCCCGGGCCGGGTATCTGCTGCGAAAGGCCTGCTGCCCTTTTTTATAAAAGCTTTCGTCTTTGGGCATGAACCGGTAGGCGGCAATATAAAGGCTCGCTTCAGGGCACTCCGCCGGGTCTATGCCAAAACCTCCGGGGCCGCGGCCAATAAGCACGCGAACCATGCAATTATCTTCTCCGCTCGCTTTTGCCACCTGCAGTATGTAGCGCTGGATGTCCGAGTAAGAGCAGGGCGGCGTTAAATCCATGCTTCGGGCAGAGTTTTCCAGCCTGGCGATGTGCTCCGGCAGCTGGTACATGCGGCCGCGTTCCCCCTTGATGGTTTCAAAAACTCCATCTCCCCTGTGTGCCATGTGGTCGTCAAGCGGCATGAGCATCAGGCGGGGGTTGGTGCAGATTGCGCCGACCCGGTGGTCGTAGAAAGACAAAAAATTGTGCTCGCCCGGTCTTTGCAGGGAAAGCAGTTTTTCCACATATTCTTGGGCGGTCAGATTTTTTAGCATCGTGTTTTTTTAAGGCAGAAAAGGCGGAAACCCGCCTTTTCTGCCAAGTTCGGATTAAAGTCTATATAAATGCATTCGGGTTGCTTACGCGAACCAGGTTCTTCTCAATCAGCAGTTCCGCAATTTGCACGGCGTTTAAAGCGGCTCCTTTGCGGATATTGTCGGCAACGCACCAGAAGTTGAGGCCGTTCTCAATGCTTTCATCCTCGCGGATGCGCCCTACGAAAACTTCGTCCTCTCCCGCCGCCATAATGGGCATGGGATAAAACTTCTCCGCCGGGTTGTCGTAAACCTGAATTCCGGGAGCGCGGCTAAGGATGGCGCGTGCATCATTGGCGGTAAGTTTTTTCTCGGTTTCAACGTTTATGGACTCGCTGTGCCCGTAAAATACAGGAACCCGCACGGTGGTGGCCGTTACTTTTATGTTGGGGTCAAGCATTTTATGAGTTTCGTTCACCATCTTCATTTCTTCTTTTGTGTATCCGTTTTCCAGGAACATATCAATTTGCGGCAGGCAGTTGAACGCAATCTGGTATGGATATACCTTGATTTCAGGCTCTTGCATATTGAACATCTGGCGCACCTGGCTTTCAAGTTCCACAATGGCCTTCTGCCCGGTGCCTGAAACCGCCTGATAGGTGGAAACAACTACACGTTTGATTTTGGCCGCATCATGCAAGGGTTTTAAAGCCACCAGCATCTGAATGGTGGAACAGTTGGGGTTGGCGATGATTCCCTGATGTTTTTCCAAATCCTCCGGGTTTACTTCCGGCACAACAAGAGGGCAGCGGTCATCCATGCGCCATTGGCTGGAGTTGTCTACCACAGTGCATCCGCTTTTTACGGCAAAGGGGGCGAATTTTTCAGAAGTGCCTCCTCCGGCGGAAAAAAGGGCAATGTGCACTCCTTCGAAAGAGTCTTCCTTCAGTTCCTGAACTTTGATTTCCTGCCCTTTGTAAGTGACGGTTTTGCCAACGGAGCGGCTTGACGCCAAAGGTATAATTTTGTCTGCGGGAAAATCTCTCATTTCCAGAGTTTTGAGCATTTCAGCGCCTACAGCCCCGGTGGCCCCTGCCACCGCGACTATCAGCGGTTCGCCTTGCTTCCATATAGCCATTTTATTCTCCTTGTATTCTGTCGGCCGATGCGCCGTTGTCAGGCGTATCAGTCCGGTATGCTTTAATTTGGCTGCGTGTTTGCCGGGGGTTGCCTGGCCGGGGGTTTACATTTGCGCCAGCTAAGCGGGGAAAACGCGCCTTCGGTAATCCCTGTGCCGTCATCAGCCTTTTAATGAAGGACAGCTGTCATGCCCCCAGTCTTGAATATGCATGGGAGAATG
>CAZDJL010000088.1:0-5566 GCA_964505745.1 uncultured Desulfovibrionaceae bacterium
GAGATTGTAGTAGGCCGGCTTTGCCGACCGTTTAGCTACAATCTCAAGCGTAAAGAGCTATAAAGAACGCCTGAGCCGCTTCCTGACTGTTCAAACCGGGCTTACACCTCAAACAGCATCTCAAGGTCTTCACGGGTGAGGGTCTTGATAGTGTCCTGCCCCGGAATAATCGCGTCGGCCACACCTTTCTTCATGCTTTGCAGCTGGAGAATTTTTTCTTCAACAGTATTCTGGCAAATCAGCTTGTAAGAGAAAACCTGCTTGGTCTGCCCGATGCGGTGGGTGCGGTCGGTTGCCTGATCTTCAACCGCCGGGTTCCACCATGGGTCGTAGTGAATAACGTAGTCGGCCGCAGTGAGGTTGATGCCGGTTCCCCCGGCTTTCAGGGAAATAAGGAAAATGGGGATGTTGGGGTCATTGTTGAACCGGTCCACCTGGTCGAACCGGTCTTTGCTGGAACCGTCCAGGTAGCAGTATGGAATTTCCGTAATATTCAGCCAGGAGCGGATAATATGCAGCATTTGCACAAACTGCGAGAAGACCAGCACCTTGTGCCCTTCTTCCACAATGTCGATTACCATGTCTTTGAATGCGTCAAATTTGCCGGAAGGAAGGTTGGTGGAGAATCCGGGCAGCTCCATTTTGAGAAGGCGGGGGTGGCAGCAAATCTGGCGCAATTTGAGCAAAGCGTCCAAAATTGAAATCTGGCTTTTTGCAATGCCTTTCTGGTCAACGTCGCTGAGCACCTGATCGCGCAGCTTCCTGGCAAGGGCGGCGTAAAGTTCGCCCTGTTCTTCAATAAGCCCGCAATACTGCACGGTTTCCACCTTGGGCGGCAATTCTTTGGCCACTTCGGACTTGGAACGGCGTAAAATAAAGGGCTTCACCCTTGCGCGCAGATAGTTGAGGGTATCCACCTCGCCATCCTGAATGGGCTTTGAAACCCCGCGCTGGAAAGCGTGCTGCGAACCCAGGAACCCGGGCATGAGAAACTCAAACAGCGACCAAAGCTCGAACAGGTTGTTTTCAATGGGCGTTCCGGAGAGGCAAAGGCGCATCCGGGAATCGATTTTGCGTACGCTGCGCGCGGTGATTGTGTTCGGGTTTTTTATGTTCTGGGCTTCGTCAAGAATCAGGCAGTTGAATTCGAATTTTTGCAGCTCGTCCATGTCGCGGCGCAAAAGCGCGTAGGTGGTAAGCACCAGATCGGAGTTGGCGATATGCTTGAACATCCCTTCGCGGCGGGTTCCATAAATGGTCAGAAGCCTGAGCTCGGGCACGAATTTGGCCGCCTCGCGCTCCCAGTTGGGCAGAACCGAGGTGGGCACCACTATCAGGCTTGGCCCGGTTTCTCCCTTCTCCTTCATGTATTGCAAGAAGGAGAGGGTTTGCACGGTCTTGCCAAGGCCCATCTCGTCGGCCAAAATGCCCCCAAAGCCGTATTCGCGCAGGAAATTGAGGTAGGAAAGGCCCTGCTGCTGGTAGCTGCGCAAAGTGGCGTTCAGCCCCTTTGGGGGGTCGATCTGCCTGATTTCGTCAAAGGAATGCAGCTTCATGCGCAGGCTTTCCCAGAATGAATCGGTGTTCACTTCCGGGATGTCGTCCATCAAATTGTCCAGCACCGGGGCTTCAAATTGTTCGAATTTGGTTTTCGGCGGTTTGTCGGGGTCGAACCCCAAGGCCTCCAGTTTGGTGCTGATGCGTTTGAGCCAGCTTTCGGGAAGCGAAGTGTAAGATCCGTCCTTAAGCTGCACATAACGCTTGTTGGAAGTCCAGGCCTCCCACAGGGTGTCGAGGGAGACCGACTGCCCCTCGTATTCGACGCTTATTTCGAAATTGAACCATTTTTCTTTTTCGTCGCTTTCCACAACTGCGGAAATAACCGGCTGCCCCACCCGCACGCGGTAGCGGGAAAGCGACTGTTCGCCAAACACGCGGTATTTTTCAACCAGCTGAGGGTAGGCGTCCAGCAGGAAAGTAATCGCTTCTTCCGGCTCCAGGAACCAGACCCGGTTGGTTCTTGGCTGGAAGTCCATTTCAAGCAGCATGTTTATAAGGGCCGCCTCTTCTTCCTGGTTGCGGCGAAGCATGAATGTATTGTTGTCAAAATCAATGCTTCCGGTCTGAAAGTCCGGGCTGGGGCCGGGAAGGGCGAATTCTCCGAATTCGGTTTCATAAACGTTTTCAATTTCCAGCGTCAACAGGCTTCCCTGTTCATTGAGGAACAGTTTGGGGCTATATTTGGCCTGCACAAACAGGGGCTGCATCTGGTCTAGAAACTCCTCTTCCCCGTAAAGCGCGGAACTTGGAATTTTTGACCATACGCGGTTCAGGAATTCCGGGATATCCGTTTTAGGAATCACCGGAGGGTTGACGATCATATCGTGTGAAAAATGCGAGGGCAGCGGGGTGTGCACAGGCTGGATGCGCTTGTTGCGGCAAACCCAGAGCGGAAGCTGGCCGTGGAAGGTGACGTCTTTGTCCTGCAGGATGGAAAGCGGGGGCTTGCCTTCGGTGTGCATCAGCACATCAAAGGTAAGCTCGTCATTTTTAAGCTCCGGCTTGATTTTCAGATGCATGGGGCGGTCATAAATGCGGCACGGGTTATCCGTGTCTTTCCAGAACAGATAATATTCCCTGCGCAAAGACCAGAACAGCCAGCTGGCAAGCCCGGTGGGCACGTCCACTCTATGCCCGGCAAAATCTATTTCCGCCGCTATGTGTTTTGCCACATGCGGCAAGCCGGGAGAAATTTCGCACCAGTCGGGGTTGCTGATAATCTGCTCCAGGGTGATTTCACTGTGCACGCTGGAAAGCCCCGCCTTGTTCTGGCGGGCGCGGAAAAATGCTATCTGCATGCGTTCCGGCTCCGGATAGAAGCGGAACACCAGATAATGCTTGCCGATTTCAGGATCTATTTCATTTACAAAGAAGGGGCGGAAGGTCTGCCGCCAATCCACCCGGGGGCGAAGGGGAGAAGCTTCCTTGCCTTCATCTTCATCCACAGAAAGCGAGGCCAGGAATTTGAGCGCTGTGGCCCCAACATGACGGCATACTCCGGAGAATGAATCGGGACAGTTGCACAAAAAATTCACGGTTCCGTCAGCCAGGTCAAGATTGAGCCTGGGGGCGTAAACTTGAAAATCATCGCCTTCAACAGTGGCTTCAACGTCCCAGTAGCCTTCGCCCTGTTTGAGGCTGATTTTCTGTATGCCTCCCTGATCAAGAACCAGATGCGCACCGTCAAGAATATATTCGGGGATTACCCCGTTTATAAACTTTCCTAATGCTTTCAGAGCTATATGCTCATTTGTTTTTTTCATAGACCAAACCAACGGCTCTCCCCGGCAAGTAGGCCGGGCAGGACCGCTTTTAAACACAAAATGTTCATCTGGCCAAAATTTGCTTGGCTATCTTTCATGCTTAAGCTATATTTTAAATTTAAGTGCGTTGTTTTTAGCTGATGGATTCCGATTAACGTCCTGTATACTCTAGTTTTTATCTCTTTTCAATCAAAGTAGGTGAAATGTATCAGAATTTTAAGAAGGAACTCACAGCAGAAAATCCTGCCTGGCTCCGGTGAAAAAACGGATCTTCAGCAAAAGATCCAACAGGCTGCGCGCCATCTATTTATGGGCTATAACAAACTTTGAAAACTTTGCCTACATAAAAAGGTAAACGGTGGATAAAAACATGATCGCCCTTTTCCGAACATGTCTTAACAAGGCGATTTTACTGCTTTTATTTGCGTTCATGCTGCCCTGCGGCGTTTTGGCGCAGGGCCCGGCCCAGGGCGCGGAAGAAGCCCCCAAGCCGGAATATGGGGGCAGGCTGATTTTGGGAACCATTGGCGAACCGTCAAACCTGATTCCATATTTAAGCTCCGACGCGCCCTCCCATGAAGCGGCGGATTATCTGTATGTGGCTCCCCTTAAATATGACAAGGATTTGCAGGTTGTTCCCTGGGCGGCGGAAAGCTGCAAGGTTGAAAACGGGGGCGAAAAACTGTCTTTTGTGCTGCGAAAGGGCATAATGTGGCAGGACGGGGTGGAGCTTACCGCCGATGATGTGGAGTTCACCTACAGGCTGATGATCGACAAAAATACTCCAACCGCCTATGCCGAAGATTTTCTCACGGTCAAGGAGTTCCGCAAGACCGGCAGATACAGTTTTGAGGTTTATTACAGCGAACCTTACGCCAGAGCGTTGTCGACCTGGATGGGGGCCATACTGCCCAAGCATGTGCTGGAAGGGGAGGATCTGCTGAACACAAAATATATCCGCGCTCCTCTAAGCTCCGGCACCTATCTTCTCTCAAGCTGGACGCCGGGAACCAGGCTGGAATTCGGATTCAACCCGAATTATTTTGAAGGCAGGCCCTATATCGACAAAATCATGTCCAGGGTGATTCCCGACACATCCACCATGTTTCTGGAGCTTAAAGCCGGCAAGCTTGATCTCATGAGCCTTTCCCCATACCAGTACACCCGTCAGACAAACGGGCCGCGCTGGGATGAAAATTATAACAAATATGAATACCTTTCCTTCAGCTACACCTATATGGGCTACAATCTGAAGAACCCGCTTTTTTCCGATGCCAGGGTGCGCAGGGCCATTGCTCATGCCATAGACAAGAAAGGAATTGTGCACGGGGTTCTGATGGGGCTTGGGCAGGCCACCATCGGCCCATACAAGCCGGGAACGTGGCCATATAATACGGAAATTGAGGATTACTCCTTCGACCCGGAGCTTGCCCGCAAGCTTCTGGCCGAAGCGGGGTGGCGCGAGAAAAACCCGGACGGCATTCTGGTGAAGGACGGGAGGCCGTTCTCGTTCACTCTGATGACCAACCAGGGCAACGAGCAGCGCATAAAAATAGCCGAGATAATTCAAAACCAGCTGGAAAGCGTGGGAATAGAAGTGCGCATTCGGACGGTAGAGTGGGCCGCTTTTATTGAGAAATTCATCAACCCCCGCAATTTCGACGCCATAATCATGGGCTGGACCATTGCCCAGGACCCGGACAATTTCGACGTCTGGCATTCTTCAAAATATGAAGGAACCGGGCTTAATTTTATCGGCTATTCAAACCCGGAAGTGGACGATCTTTTGAACAAAGGGCGCCATCTCCTCGATCCGGAAAAGCGCAAGCCCATTTACTGGCGCATTCAGGAAATACTCCACGAAGAGCAGCCGTATCTGTTTTTGTACGTCCCACTGGCATTGCCCATCATCCGTTCGGATGTGCAGGGGATTGAACCGGCCCCGGCCGGCATAACCTACAATCAGGACAAGTGGTGGATTAAAAAAAGCGCGGACGAGCGCCCGGCGCTTTCCCCTTAAAAAGGCCGATTTTAAGCGTCATGCCTGTAGCAGAGGGTGAATGCGTTTTTACCGCTCCTCACGGGAGCGGCGCCCAGTGCATGGGCTTTGGACGAGATTTTTTAAGTTTTAAATTGCGCTTTTGGGTAAAGATGCTGCGAGGCATTGCTTTGCAAAAGCCGGGCAGCATGGGCCGGGCTTGCGGTCAGGCGGCAGATTCAATGCGGGGCTGCTTTTGAAAGAT
>CAZDJL010000089.1:0-5561 GCA_964505745.1 uncultured Desulfovibrionaceae bacterium
TATTTCGAAAGCCCCACCCTTCGCCCGAAGCCACACAAAAAGCCCCCTGGAAGCATTTGCTTCCAGGGGGCTCAGCTACATCAATAAGTTAACCGGAGTTACTTGCCGATGTTATGTTTTTTGCAGAAATCAGCAATGATGGTATCAACGGTGGGTTCACCGATTTCCTGCAGGTCGTAGTAAACGCGGGTGTTGGGGTGCTTAATCTTGATGATACGATTAAGGTCCATCGGAGTAGCAACCAATACAGCGTCACACTCGGTGTTGTTGATGGTGGTTTCAAGGTCTTTCAGCTGCTGTTCGCCGTAACCCATAGCGGGCAGAACCTGACCGATTTCGGGGTAGATTGCGTAGGTTTCACAGATGCGGCCTACTGCGTAAGGACGGGCATCTACCATGCTGGCTGCGCCATAACGCATAGCGGCAACAGCACCGGCACCGATCTTCATGTGACCGTGGGTCAGGGTCGGGCCGTCTTCAACTACCAGAACGCGCTTGCCGGCAATGATGTCGGGGTTGTCCACTTTGATCGGGGAAGCGCCATCAATAACGCGGGCGTTAGGAGCTACTTTGGCGATGTTGGCGCGAACGGTGTTGATATCATCAAGAGAAGCGGAGTCGATCTTGTTGATAACTGCTACGTCAGCCATACGCAGGGTGGCTTCACCAGGGTAGAAGGAGAGTTCGTGACCAGGACGAAGGGGGTCAACAATGGTGAAGAGCAGGTCGGGAACGAAGAACGGGAAGTCGTTGTTACCGCCGTCCCAAATTACTACGTCACAGCCCTGAGGGTCTTTTTCCATGGCGCGGAGGATCTTTTCATAGTCTACACCGGAGTAGATTACGTTACCGCGAATTACGTGCGGTTCGTATTCTTCCATTTCTTCGATGGTGCAGTTGTTCTTCTTGAGATCTTCAACGGTAGCGAAGCGCATGCACTCCTGCTTGGTAAGGTCACCGTAAGGCATGGGGTGACGGGCAGCAACAACTTTCAGGCCTTTGGCCATAAGGGCTTCGATTACGCGGCGAGCGGTCTGACCCTTACCAGCACCGGTACGTACAGCACATACTGCAACTACGGGCTTGGTGCTCTTAATCTGGGTGTTTTTGGGGCCAAGCAGACGGAAGTTGGCGCCAGCAGCGTTTACAATGGCGCTGATGTTCATTACATGCTGATAGGAAACGTCAGAGTAGGAGAAGGTACACTCATCAACACCCAGCTTCTTGATCAGAACAGGAAGTTCGCTTTCGGCGAAAATCGGGATTCCTTCGGGGTAAAGCTTGCCAGCCAGAGCGGCGGGGTATTTACGGCCATCAATGTCAGGAATCTGAGCGGCGGTAAAGCCAACTACGTTGTACAAATCGTTGTCACGGTAGTAGGTGTTGAAGTTGTGGAAGTCGCGGCCTGCGGCTCCGATGATGATTACATTAATTTTCTTGCTCATGTAAAACTCCTTAAAAGTGTAGAAAAGACATACTAGTGCTTGCTGCGCTGCCTTTCTTGACAAAACTGCTTCGTTTCTGCCTTACACGCCCCTTACCTTAAAGCGGCGTCTTGAAGCAGCCATTACCAGAATGAAGGGAGACTTAATGGCTCCACAGCAACCTTTAAAGATTATTCGTCTTTTTTTGCTGTCCCCAGCCATCCCTTTGCTCGAGGCAAGGTAATATATTATAAGCAAAAGGTCAACAGCAAAATGCAAAAACCCCGGCAACTTTTCAAATTGCCGGGGTAAGAGCTTGAAAAAGCTTAAACTATCGCGTCTAAGTGATTAGGCGGTGATAGTGGTGCCGGCTTTGCCGTCAAGAGCACCCTGAATGTTGGAAATGGTGGTGATAATGGCATTGCGTCCGGTCTTCCTTACGAAGGAGGCAGCAGCTTCTACCTTGGGGCCCATGGAGCCGGCAGGGAACTGGCCTTCAGCCAGGTACTTTTCACAATCGGCCACAGTCATTTTTGACAGGCGCTCTTCATTTTCCTTCTTGTAGTTGATGCAAACATTGGCTTCATCGGTAGCGATTACCAGAGCGCCAATGTCAGCCTGCTCGGCCAGAAGCGCGGAAGCGAGGTCCTTGTCGATAACGGCGTCAATGCCTTCAATGCTGTACTGGGTGCGGACTACAGGAATACCCCCGCCGCCAACGCAGATGCAGATAACCTCCTGATCGATCAGGGCCTTAACTTCTTTGTAGTTGCCGATTTCCAGCGGAGCCGGAGAGGCAACAACGCGGCGCCAGCCCTTGCCGGACTTGGTGTCCTTCACGGGGTAAGGCTTGCTCTTGGCGTCTTCTTCGGTGAAGAAGGGGCCTACATACTTGGTGGGATCCTTGAAAGCAGGGTCATTCTTATCAACAACGGTGTAGGTTACCAAAGTGGTGAAGTCAGCGTCTTTTCCGGCACGGTTCAGTGCATCGGTGAGTGCGGTTTCCATAAGGAATCCGATCTGACCCTGAGTCATGGCGCCAACCACTGCGAGGGGCTGCTTGTACACTTCGTCGGTGCTTTCCTGCTGAAGCAGGATGTTGCCAACGTGAGGGCCGTTCCCGTGGGTGAGAACAACAGTGTACTTCTCAATCAGTTTGACAACGGTTTCCATAGCGGGCTTGAGGTTAGCAAGCTGCTCTTCAACAGAGCCCTGCTGGCCGGCCTGGATAAGGGCGTTACCACCCAGTGCGATAAGAATAGTAGGTTTACTCATAACTTGTAGCTACTCCATTTGATTTTTTTATGCGCCAAGGCAGCAGCGCAACTTTAAAGCTCAGCAGCACATGTTGGATAAGGACGACCCTTTCCAACTAGGTACCCCTATTTATCATAAAATAGAAAAAAGGTAAGGGGGGTGAATGAAATATAATTTCCCAAATATAACTCGCAGTTATAAGAAAAAAAGGAAATACTGTTTTTAATATGCCGGTTTTCCACACTGTTTAAAACAGAAAACCCGCCGCCCTCAGAGACCATCTGTCTTTGGCATAAGTCACTAGAATGTCTGATAAAATGCGAACGATCCGCTTTGTATACGAAACTCCGCCCCGTCAAACGGCCGTTTTGCATTTTATGACTTTAAGGCAGATTTTTTCATCCATAAGCATGAAGTTCCCTGTTTTTCCAAATAAACCGCCATCTCCCGGAAAAATGCGGCAACCAAAAAAATCAGCGCTCAGAATAACTTTCTTTACGTTCATAGATGGATTTTCTGGCCCGCCACTCTTTTAGAATCTCGTTGCCGATTCCAGCCTTTTCCGCCATGTAAATGGCGGAATTTTCGGCAAGCACCGCGTCATCATAGCGCCCGTTCGCGGCATAGGCTGCCGCGAGCGTATCATAGGCTCCCGGTTCCGGCACTTTGCTATAAAGAACGCTTTGTTCTGCAAGGGTCACCGCCCGTTCGCCGTTTCGCAAAGCAGGCTCGCTGCATGTGGCCAGAAACCAGGCCAGTTCGTTCAGCACATAAGGGTTGCGCCGCTCAAGCACATGCGCAGTTTCAAAGGATGAATAAGCTTCAAAATATTTGCCCTGAGAGCGGAGCACCTGCCCGCGGGCAATAAGCAGTTTTACATTGGAAGGAGCCGAAGAAAGGCCTGCTTCCAGATCGTCAAGAGCCTTGCCCGGCTTGCCTTGCACGGCGTAAAGGTTTGCCCTGTTCAGCCGGGCGTCGGCATACGCCGGGTTTGCCGATATTGCCCGGTCAAAGGAAGCGCGAGCCTCCTTAAAACGCCCAAGAGCAATATTTATCAGCCCCTGATCGTTCAGCGCCTCGGCGTCATCAGGTTTTTTTTCCAGCACCTTGTCAAGCTCTGCAAGGGCGCTCCCGGCATTGCCCTCCATCCAGAACATTAAAGCCAGCTTGCTGCGAATTCGCTGGTCTTCCGGGCCAGCTTGCAACGCTTTTTCATACCAGAAGCGCGCCCCGCTCCAGTGTGAATTCCGTTCGTTAGCCCTGGCAAGGGTGAGAAGCAGATCCAAAGATTCCGGATTTTCCTTGAGCAATGAAACAAAAATATGTTCGCCCCGCATGCTGTTCCCAAACCCATATTCCGCCAGGGCAAGCAGAAGCTGCGGCCGGAGCTCCTGGGGCAGGCCAAGCGCCGCCTCACGCGCGTAAGACAGGCAAAGGCTGCCTTTTTCTTCCTCCAGGCAAACGCGCCCGGCGTAATACATGGCCCAGGCCCGTTCTTTGTCGGACAGCTTGTCGTGGGCCAGCACAAAAGCCGCAAGATCTTTCAGCTCTTTCCAGTTTTCCGTTTTTTCCAGTTCGGCCATTTGCTCAAACCACTCTGGAGAAACCTCGCCGTGCAGCACAAACTCCGGCTTTGGCCCGTTCTGCCCCGCACATCCGGCAGTAAAGCACAAACACACGGCAAGAATGAAAACCGCCGGGAAAAATTTCGGAAAGGACATCAGCTACGCCCCCAAAGCTTCAAGAACATAAGCGCGGGCCTGTTCAAGCACCCGCCCCGGAGCCTGCATCGCATCCACAACCCTGAACCGCCAGGAATTTTCTTCCGCAAGCATAAGATAGCCGTCACGAACCCGCTGGTGAAACTCCAGCTGCTCCGCCTCGAAGCGCCCTTCCGCTTCCTCAATTCCCTGTTCGCTATTTCTTCTTCTTGCCCGCTCAATCCCAATTTCAACATCCACATCAAAAAGAAGGGTAAGGTCCGGCAAAAGGCCGGCCTGGGCAATTTTATTCAGGGCGCGCAACTCGCTCAAGTCAACCCCCCGCCCATACCCCTGATAGGCAATGGTGGAATCTGAAAACCGGTCGCAAAGAACTATTTTCCCGGAGGCCAGCGCGGGCATGAGCACTTGCCGCACATGCTGGGCCCGGTCGGCCATATAAAGAAAAAGTTCGCTTTCCGCCGACAAATCATCGTTGCGCGCATCAAGCAAAATGGGCCTGATCATCCGGCCCAGTCTGCTGCCGCCCGGCTCAAGGGTAACCAGCACTTCCAGCCCAAGCCCCTGAAGCCATTCCTGAAGAGGCCCGATTACAGAACTTTTACCGGAACCTTCCACACCTTCCAAAGTAATGAACATAATCAGCCTGCCTCGTTCATGCCTGCTAAAAGAGAGCCCTGCAAAGCCCCGCCGCTGGAATTCTCATTCTTCCCCTTGGCAGATTTTCCGTCCGCATCGGGCGTAGGGCTGCCCCTATACAAAAAGCGGGACAAGGTAGCCTGAAAAGGAGACCAGTTCGATCCGCCCTCGGAAGCCGCGGGCATGCCCCCAATTACCTCTCTGACCTGCGCCATGCGGGCGTCAATATTATCTGCATAGTGCAAAGCGAAGGCCTCGGCGGTTTTGGGACGTTTTGGAGATCCAAATTCAAGTTCGCCATGATGGCTTAAAATCAAATGCTTCAGCTGCATTGCCAAATCCGGCTCAAGGCCGGACTTTTTAAGATACGGCGCCACAGCCTCAAGCCCCAGCTCAATATGCCCTATCAGCCGCCCTTCATCGGTATAGTCGGGCGCAGCCGCCCCGCCGGAAAGCTCCCACAGCTTTCCCAGATCATGGCAGATGGCCCCGGCCAGAAGCAGCTGCCGGTCAAGCTGGG
>CAZDJL010000090.1:0-4262 GCA_964505745.1 uncultured Desulfovibrionaceae bacterium
GCAAATCCGCGCTGAAAATGGCCCGCAATATTTTACCCCGCGCATCAGGCTCAAGGTCTTTTTCATAAGGGTTTAAAAACGTAATTCCGGAAGACTCCTGCAAAACCTGATAAACCCCGCTATGCGTCACGGTTTCGGAACCGGCAACGCCCACGGTTTCAGGGTTCAGAAAAGGAAGCAGTTCGTCTTTTAAAAAAGCCACCGCTTCTTCCAGATTTTCCAAAATGTCAACCTTGAAATTATTGCCGCGCAAGGCTTCTGCCACTTCAGCCAGGCGCAGGCTCCAAATCTGCTCAATTCCCGATTTCTGGGTCATAGAAAACACCTCCAAACCTGTGGTTTATAACGCGAATCAAGCATAAACACAAAGGCAAGTAAAGCAATTCTTTTGACATGGCCGGTTATAAGCTATATATGAACTAGCTGAAGCTACGCTGAATTTATGGAGGTATTCGTGTCATCTTACATCTTGAGGCTTGCCTGCCCCGACCAGGTGGGCATTGTTGCAGCCGTTTCCAATTATCTGGCCGACAACCTTTGCAACATACAGGACAGCGCCCAGTTTGGCGACCCGTACAGCAAGCAGTTTTTCATGCGTGTGCATTTCGAAACTATCGACAAGGCCCACTCCCGCGACGACCTGCGAAGAAGCTTCGCCAATGTGGCGATGCGCTTCAACATGAGCTGGCGCCTTGAAGATTTCAGAAAAAAGGCCAGGCTTCTGCTCATGGTGTCCCGCCACGGGCACTGCCTTAACGATTTGCTTTACCGCTGCACCAACAATATCCTGAACGCCGAAGTAAAGGCGATTGTTTCAAACCACCGCGACTTCGAAGAACTGGCGGGCAATCATTCCATACCCTATTACTACCTGCCGGTTAACAGTGAAAGCAAATCTCAGCAGGAAGAGCAAATAATCAAGCTTGCCACCGGCCTTGAGGTGGACCTGCTTGTGCTTGCCCGGTACATGCAGGTTTTAAGCCCGGAATTCTGTTCCCGCTTTAAAGACCGGATTATCAACATCCATCACTCATTTCTGCCGGGCTTCAAAGGCGCCCGCCCCTATCATCAGGCTTACGAGCGCGGCGTGAAAATAATCGGGGCCACCGCCCACTTCGTTACTGAAAGCCTGGACGAAGGCCCTATTATAGAGCAGGAAATCGAGCGGGTGGATCACTCCCACGACCCGGACGAACTGGCCTCAATGGGCCGCGACCTTGAGTCCTTGACCCTTGCCAAGGCTGTGCGTTATTATGTAGAGCAGCGCATTCTTTTAAACGGCAACAAAACGGTGGTTTTCAAATAGCGGAAAAATTATGCCCGCACGCAAACTGCTACTCACAGCTTTATTCTCAACCTTCATTCTTTCAGGCTGGGCGCTGGAGTCTGCGGTTTTTGAATCCTCCCCCCTGCATGCGGAAATAAAAATGAGCAAATCAGACCCGGCCGCCATGCGCGCCAAGTCAAAAGAACTCAACGCAAAATCAAGGGAGAGGAACCTGGCCGCCACCGAGAGAATGCGTCAAATACTGCTTGAAAAACGTCAGGGGAAACGCGGATTTTCCAAAAACTTCAACACCATTCCTGGTGACAAAAAAAGGTAGCCCGCCTGACATGACTCACAAAAACAACCTTTCCAAACTGCTGATTGTGCCGTTCGGCACCGCTTTTCTGTGCATTCTGCTTCTGCTTATGGCCAAACAGGCCAAAGCCCTGCCCGACCCGGAAATGCAGACGGGACAAAAAATCGACAACTCAGGCCTGGGTTTTTCCTATTATCTGCCCGAAGGCTGGACTGAACTGGACCCCATGCTGCTTGCCATTTACAATACAACGGTCAATACCCTTTCAAAAAGCGCGGAACCTCCCTATCTGGTAGCCGCCTACGCAAACAGGGGTTCGCAGTTCATCCCGCCTATAGTTATGATGCATTACATTGAGCAGCCCATGAGCTCCGCTCAGGTTGGCGCGTACAACAACATGTTTCTAGAGGAGGCCAGGGACGCCGAAGGCAAAAGCAAAGTGGCCCAAAAACTTGGGCTTGCCTCAGAAGTACGGTTCATCAAGGAAACAAGCCTGCGCCCGGGAACTCCTCTCGTTGTTGCCGAGGCGGACAGCAACTTCGGATTCACGGTAAAAGTGATGGCCTCCCCCTTCTATTTCAGGCATGGCATGCTGATTGTGAGCTATTTTGCCCCTAAAGATGACTTTACGCGTTTTGAGAACGATATGCTCGTGTTCTTTCGAGGCATAACCATAAACCAGGACCAGTTGCCGGATTAACCCTGAAAAATTGCCCTCAACAGATGTGCCCCTTGACCAAACTTGTTTAATTTTCTACTTACAGCTTAATAACAACTAGGGACACCATTAGCATTTTATATTATTTTACTGATTTTAGGGCAGTATTTTAGGAGCTTCCAATGAGAGTAGCAATCCTGGTGGATGGGGCATTCCTGCGGGTAAAGCACAGGCAACTACATTCGGGGCGTTACCCGACAGCCGAATATGTGCATGAACTTTGTGTGAATCGCCTCATGTCTACCGCTCAGCTGAGAAATGACTTTTTATTCCGTGTCTATTATTATGACTGTCACCCTTTTGTCGGCACTCTGCGCAATCCGATCACTTCCGAGGAAACGGAGTACACTGTGCCCACCACATTCCTTGAAGCTTTGGGGCACAAGGATCATTTCCAGGTGCGCGCCGGAGAAATAAAATTTGGCGGCTGGAGGCTTTCCGACGACTCTTTGAAAAAGATTATCGACCAGGGGCGCAAGATTGAGGGAGACGACCTGCAGCCCGCCTTCCAGCAAAAACAGGTTGACATGAACATAGGTCTGGACATTGCCTGGCTTTCCCAAAAAAATATTGTGGAGAAAATAGTGTTGATTACCGCAGACTCCGATTTTGTGCCGGCCATGGAATTTGCAAGAAGGGAAGGAGTCCTGCTTTATCTTGTGCACCTCGATGCCAACATCAAAGGCGCCATGCTTGAAAACTGCGACGGCGTCATCCGCCTTGACCCGATGAATCCTTTCATCCCGCCGCTTCCGACAGACCGTTCGCAAGCGGTTCCCATTTCCGACAACTATAGCTAACGTGCAAACGGCGGGAGCAATGATTCCGGCAATTCACTTTGCTTCATCTGCAAAAAAAAGAACAAACCACACAGTAACAGGCCTGCTGCTTGCAGGCCTGTTACTCCTTGTGCTGCTCATCTCCGCATGTGGTGGAATGGACAGGAACAAACTCAGCGTAATGGGCACAGAAGAGCTGAAGGCTTACGCCGCGCAAGAAGACAAACAAGCCAGCGCAATTTACGCCGCCCGCCTGTTTGAGGAAAAAAGGGATGATTACGGCCTGCCCTTGAAAATTGCGGAACCTTTGGCAGAAGAAGGCGACAGCGACGCACTTTACGCAATGGCCGTATCCTATTTGAAGGGCCATGGCAAACCCAAAAACTGCTTAAAGGCGCTGGAGCTTTTAAACCTCTCGGCCAAATCCGGCAACCAGCTGGCCCTTTATGAGCTGGGCAAACGCTATGATCTTGGCGATTGCGGGGAAAAAGACATTATTCTAGCGGTAAACTACTACAGGCAGGCGGCCCAAAAAGGCCTTGCCGTAGCGCAATACAACCTGGCCGTGGCCTACAGCCAGGGCGAGGGAGTGGAACAGAACGACACGGAAGCGGTTTACTGGTATAAGAAAGCCGCCGCACAGGGAAACACTCACGCCATGTACAATCTGGCCGCCCGTTACGCAACCGGCCGGGGGGTTCCCAACGACCCCAAACAAGCTTATAAGTATTATCTCGCTGCAGGAGAAGGCAACCTGCCCCAGGCCCAGTTCACCCTTGGCGTAATTTACCTGACAGACAGCGCGCGCGCCATGACCGGGCAAGATTACCAGCTTGCCTTCAGCTGGTTTATGAAAGCCGCAAACCAGGGTTTATCCAGGGCGCAATACCGCATATCCCTGCTCTACCGCAACGGAATAGGCGTGCCCAAGGATCTGAATAAAGCCGCCATATGGGCCGAAAAGGCTGCAAGCAACGGCGATGTCGATGCCCAGTTCACTATTGGAGTAGCTTATGACCGTGGCCAGGGCAAACCCAAAAATGCAAAACAAGCCGCATACTGGTATAAAAAGGCGGCGGAAAACGGAAACGCCAAGGCGATGTACAATCTGGCCCTGAACTATGTGCATGGCGAAGGCGTGAAGCCCGACTACAAAGAAGCATATTTCTGGGCAATTGCCGC
>CAZDJL010000090.1:4362-5483 GCA_964505745.1 uncultured Desulfovibrionaceae bacterium
AAACCGCCAGCATATTTATGAACAGACCTGGATTCACTTTTTGCATATGCCCGGATTCCGCCCTTGCCAGACAGTATATTGACAGCATGGCGGACAAATTCCCCCCTTCCGGAAATGAAGAAGGGGGCATGCTTGCGCCCTTGCCCAAAAACTGGAAAAAAGAAGTTTTCTGGGCGGACGACGGGCTTGAAGATTCCTTCTGGCAAGCGCTGGCGGTGCAGGATCTTTTCAAGGGAAGCCGGCTCATCATCATTCGCAACGCCCAGCAGATATTGACCGACACCTGGAAAAAATTGGGCAGCGCCCTGGCCAGGGCCAACCCCAGCGTATGGGTTTTCATCTGTCTGGAAGTGAACTTTGAACAGGGCCAGCCTAAAATTCCAGCTTCGGTAAAAAAGCTGAAGGCGTTTTCATTTGCCGAGGAACAGGGCTGGGTATGGGCAAACGCGGGCCTGTCGGGCAAAGGCATGCTCGACTACATTAAAACAAAAGCCGCCGGCCTTAATCTTGTTATTCCCTCCACCCTGCTTGCAGAGCTTGGCAACCGGCTCCCGCCGGACGCCGCGGCCATCGGCCTTGAGCTCGAAAAAATTTCCCTTTTAATGGAACCAGGGCAGAACGAACTGCGCCCGGAACATCTGGAACAGATAGGCCAACAGGCCGAGGTTGATGTGTTTGGAGTTTTACGCAGCCTGCAAGCCGGAACCAGGCCGGAAAAGATATGGGCCACAGTGCTTGCCTCCGAATCTGGAAATGCAAAAGACAAAATGCTTTTTGCCTTCCTGGGGGCGCTGGTGCGGGAAGCGCGCATCCTCTGGCAATTGCTTTTCGGAGAAAAAGTTTTTGTGCCCGGCAATCTCGCCGGCGAGAAGCTGGCCTTCGCCCGCCAATTGGGCATTCGCAGGCTGAGCGAGCTTTGGGAGCTGGCGCTTGAAGCCGAACAGGGCATAAAAAGCGGAGAAGTGTCGGAAGAACAGGCGCTGGAGCGCCTTATAGCCGATCTGTTCAGCCTTTTCGCCAAGAAATGAGCTTTCCGGCGAAATTGTTCCGGTAGGCCGCTGTTTTCTGATGCCTGGCCGGTTTGTTCATAATTTCAAACCAGCTGCTTTCAAGCGCTTTGG
>CAZDJL010000091.1:0-5458 GCA_964505745.1 uncultured Desulfovibrionaceae bacterium
GCAAATGATAATTACCGCGAAGCTCTTCAAAGGATTTTTCAACCACTTCGCGCCCGGCCTTTGAGGTAACAATAATGGCGTCCCTGCCGGTGCAGCCCGGCCAGAGGTGTTTTAAAAACTCCGCATGGTAGCGGGCATAGCTGATGGAATGAATGGGGCCGGTAATAGGGAAAATATGCATGGCAAAGCAGTTGCGCAGCATTGCCAGGGGAACGTAACCCGTCACCCAGTCAGACAGGTGAAAGACTTCAAACCGGGTGGTTCCGAGAACCCAGGGCAAATCGCGCTTCAGGCCGAACCTGATGTCCAGCCTGGGAAACTCCGCCTCCAGACGCTGTTTAAGGCTGTCTATCTGACTCTGGTTTTCCAGGTAAAAATGATACTGGTCATAGGGGTCATACTGAAGCAGGGCGCGCAAAAAGTCCTCATTAGCGACCACCCGGCCCATAATGTTTCCGCCCTCATAAAAGGGATGACTGCTGGCCCATATCCTTTTTACCTGCATGAAATCGCATTTCCAAACTACAGAATCTGGCTGAGGAACTGAATCAGGCGCGGATGCTGGGGGCTTTCGTAAAAATGCTCCGGGTTGCCTTCTTCCAGAACTTCGCCTCTGTCCATAAACATTACACGGTCGGCCACCTTACGGGCAAAGCCCATTTCGTGCGAAACCACAACCATGGTCATTCCTTCGCGGGCAAGAGTTTCCATAACTTCCAGCACCTCGCCAATCATTTCGGGGTCAAGCGCGGAGGTAGGTTCATCAAACAGCATGATTTTCGGGTTCATGGCAAGCGCCCGCGCAATGGCCACCCGCTGCTGCTGGCCTCCGGAAAGAGTTCCGGGGTACACATTGGCCTTTTCGCTGATATCAACCTTTTTTAAAAGCCCCATGGCCATTTCCTCGGCCTCGTTCTTCTTCATGCCCTTAAGCTTCATCGGAGCCAGGGTTAAATTCTCCAGAACGGTTTTGTGCGGGAAAAGGTTAAAATTCTGAAAAACCATGCCCATATTTTGACGAATCAGATTTATGTTCTCGCCAGGGTCGTTAATATCTCTGCCGTCAACTATAATCTGCCCCCGGTCAACTACTTCCAGGCGGTTTATAGAACGCAGCAACGTGCTTTTTCCAGATCCGGAAGGGCCAATGATAACCACCTTCTCACCCGGGTGGATGTTTGTGGAAACATTGTTCAGGGCCCTGAGCTGGTCAAAAAACTTGTATACGTTCTTTATCTGAATAATCGGGGCAGAGCCGTCAACATCCGGATGGGCAACTGAACCCGCAAGCTCATCTTTCGGAGCTGCGGATTCGGAATAAGAGCTTTCTTTAATTGTCGCTGTCATAATAATTCAGCTTAGCCTCCATAATGCTGACCCCCTTGGAAAGAAGCAGGGTAATGATCAAATAAAGCAGGGCAACCATGGCATAAGCCTCGAAAGGAGACATATGGCTGGTAACATATTCCTTGCCACGCTGCAGAATGCTTGTCATGGCCAAAATGGAAACCAGGGCGGTGTCTTTAAGCAGAGCGATGGATTCATTGCCCACAGGCGGCAGAATTGTCCGCCAGGCCAAAGGCAAAACAACCAACCACATGGTTTGAATCCGGTTGAAGCCCAGCGAACGGGCCGCCTCGGTTTGACCCTTGTCAATTGCGGAAATTCCCGCACGGAAAACCTCACCCATATACGCGCCGTAGCAAAGGCTCATTGCCAACGCGGCCGCAAACAGGTCCGGCAGGTTAATAAAACGGCCCAGGCCATAATAAATGAAGCAAAGCTGAACAATCAGGGGAATGCCGCGCACCACTTCCACGTAAAATGAGGCAATCAGATTGACTACCCTTACGTTGGAAAGGCGTCCGAGGCCGGTAAGCAGACCAAGAGGCAAGGTCATCACAATGCCCAGCAAGGTAAGCTTGAAAGTTACGATTACCCCGTCGCGCAGAAAATTAAGAATATCCCAATACGGCTCTGGACGGGCAAAAACAACCACTCCCAGAACAAAAAGAGCCAAAAACAAAGCCAGCGACCACGCTGTCACCAATCTTTTATCACTCGGGTCTGGGATGCTGGCCCCGTCGGTGACTTCAATCCAAGGTGTAGGAAGCCGGTTTTTTTGTTTCTGTTCGCCCATATACCCTCCTTAAAACTATAGCCCTTGCCTGATTTACACATGGGAAGAATTTGCCCATCGCCCAAACACAAACGGGGAGCTATGCTCCCCGCCAAACCACATATTTAAGATATTATTCCTGAACAGAACCAAACCACTTTTTCTGAAGCTCCGCTTCAATGCCTTTCGCCCTTACCTGCTCAATACCCTTGTTCAAAAGATCGCGCAATTCGGTGTTGCCCTTCTTAAGAGCCATTCCGTATTCTTCAACTTCCGCATCTTCAAGAATAAACGCAATTTTAAGCTTATCGGAGTATTCCTTGCGCATAAGGGCAAAGCTTGCAGCAGTGGGTTCATCGCAAACCACCCCGTCAATGCGGCCCGTGTATGCGGACTCTATGGCATAGCTTATTTCATCATAAGATTTAGCGGTAACCCCGTCCATCTTCTGAATGGCAAAATAACCGGTGGTACCGGTCTGGGCGCCAAGAGTATCGCCCTTAAGATCGGCAATTGAGGTGGCCTTGCTGTCCTTGGGCAAAATCACCGCTTGCTTCACTTTGTAAAAAGGATCGGTGAATTCCATAACCTTCTTGCGGTCATTGGTGATGGTGACGGAAGATACAACCACGTCAAGGCGGCCGGAGTCAAGCCCGGCAAACAGACCGTCCCAGGCTACGTTCTTGATTTCTATTTTAATGCCGGCTTCCTTTGCAACGGCATTAACATAGTCCACTTCATAACCGATTATCTGTTTGTCCGGCCCGATGTACTCCATGGGCGGCCAGGTGGCGTCTGTTCCAACAAGATAGGTTTTCTCCGCAGCAAACGCACTGGTAGCCAGAAACACCATAGACAGGGTAAATAAAATCTTCTTCAGCATAATTACCTCTTATTGAAAGATGTACGAAATTCAAATCTGGAGGTTTACCTTAAAGCAATAAACCTGCCGAAGTCAAGCTTCAAAGCCTTCCCTTCCCCATAAAATTCAGTTGTTAACGGTGATTACAGATTGGCGGTTATTTGACCCTTCCCACTAGGAAATTTTTTCCAGATTAAAGAAGAATTAAGATAACTAGCTTAAACAACTAAACTATTTTCTATTGGCACAGCGATTGCTAGAAGCGAAGCAAGACTTCTTCCATAGGAGGGTATTTAGATGTCTTTGGTCATAAATCACAACCTGATGGCAATGAACGCCACGAGAAACCTGTCCAACAACTATTCTCGTCTGTCCAGTTCTGTGCAACACCTGTCTTCCGGACTGCGTGTAAACTCTGCGGCCGATGACGCCGCGGGCCTCGCAATTCGCGAACTCATGCGCGCAGATATTGCAACCTATAACCAGGGCGTGCGCAACGCCAACGACGCCATTTCGCTGATTCAAACAGCAGACGGCGCATTGGGCGTTATAGATGAAAAGCTCATCCGCATGAAAGAGCTCGCCGAACAGGCAGCCACGGGCACCTACAACTCCGACCAGCGTCTGATGATTGAATCCGAATATCAGGCCATGGCTTCGGAAATCACCCGTATTGCCAATTCAACCAAATTTAACGGCGTATACCTGCTTAATGGCGCGCTTTCCGGATCGGAACACGATGGCAGCGGCCTGCAGTCCACCGGCCGGATAAAAATACACTTTGGCTCCGGCAACAGCTGCGCCGAGGACTATTACTACTTCCGCATCGGAACAGCCACAGCCTCGGCCCTGGGCATTGGCAACCAGGGCGTGAGCACCCGTGCAGGCTTTGCGGTATCAACCCAGTCCGCCGCCCAGCACGCCCTTGACGCACTCAACCTGGCCATTATTTCCAAGGACAAAATCCGCGCCGAGCTCGGCGCCATGCAGAACAGGCTGGAAAACACCATTTCAGCCCTGAAGATTCAGGCGGAAAACTTGCAGGCTGCGGAATCCCGCATTTCAGATGTGGATGTCGCCTCTGAAATGACCGAATTCACCCGCAACCAGGTAATGACGCAGGCAGCAGTGGCAATGCTTTCTCAGGCCAACTCCTTGCCGCAGATGGCCCTGCAGCTCATTCAGGGATAAGCCGGGCAGCGAGCAAGCGGCCTGAAGGAAATGATGTCGCGACCAAAGACAAAGCCGGGAAGGAGGCAAGCCTCCTTCCCGGAAATAGTCAATTCAAAAAGAAATACGGGCATCATTTACAAAAACAAAAATCCGCAAGGCCTGAATGCGGGTTAATCCTCGGAACAGCACGCCTCAAGGGCAAGACCCGCCGCTATCTGCTCCGCCTGCTTAAGGGTGCTTCCCCGGGCTACAAGCACCTTTCCGTTGGGCAAAGTAACCGACACCTCGAAGCTTTTTCTGTGCTCCGGCCCATGGGTGCCCAGCAAGCTGTAATCCGGGCGGGATTTGTATTTCTGCTGCATCAATTCCTGAAGCAAGCTCTTATTGTCCTTGCTTTTCTCATTGCACTCCAGGGTATCCCATACGTGTTCCGATATGTTTCCAAGAAATCTTTGAACCGCGCGAAAACCGCCGTCAAGGAAAATCGCCCCCACAAACGCTTCAAAAGCATTGGCGAGCAATGTCTGGCGCTGTCTTCCTCCCTGGCACTCTTCCCCTTTTCCCAAAAGCAGATAACGCTCCAGGCCGATTTCCTTTGCCCTTTCTCCAAGGGCATATCCGGATACAAGGCGGGCGCGCATATGGGTAAGCTCGCCTTCACGGCACGTGGAAAACCGCCTGAACAATTCTTTTGAAAAAAACAGCCCGACAACCGAATCTCCCAAAAATTCAAGACGCTCATTATGATTGATGCTCAACTCAGATTCGTTCACATAAGAGCTGTGCGTAAGGGCCACTTTCAGAAGCTCTTCATCCTTAAAATAATACCCGGCCTTTTCCTGAAGTTCACCGAGAGATTTCTGCCACTCATCTAAAGTCATAATACATGCCGATCCTCAATGGTTTGATGATAAACCGTCAGAAGTTTAGCCCATACCTCCAAAAACACAAGCACGTAGGGCAAGAAAAAATTCCGTTGTGAAGGAAATGGCGAAAATGGGCAGGCGCTTTTTTTCTACGCCCCGGCAAAGAAATGTTCTTTTTTTTCTTCCAAGGTATTGCCTATTTTTGCCGGGTCGGCTATTAAACCCTGAAGGGAAGAAAAGTATCGGAACAAACGCTCACAGTAGCACACAGTCAGCTTGGGGAAGCGACTGCGATACTTCCGCTCTTATGCACCCACCTTTCCCTGGATCAGGAAAAGGTTTTTGTTTTTGAAGGTTTCTGTATTTTTTTGGGTTAACTTCATTTTAAGGAGGCTTTTACAATGGCTAAAATTGTTAATTCCTGGAACGAGTGGGATC
>CAZDJL010000092.1:0-5456 GCA_964505745.1 uncultured Desulfovibrionaceae bacterium
GGGGCGGCGGTTGCCGCCAGGCTTATTGCGGCTGGGCACAAGGTGGTGGGGGTGGACAACCTGACCACCGGATATGCCGAAAATATCCCCCAGGGCACAGAATTTTTCAAGGCCGACTGCCAGGACGCCGGGCTGTACGAGCGGCTGCCTTCTAGAAAGTATAATGCAATTTTGCATATTGCAGGGCAAAGCAGCGGCGAAATAAGCTTTGACGATCCGGTTTACGATTTGCGCACCAATGCCGAATCCACCCTTCACCTTCTCAAATTCGCGCTTAAAACCGGGTGCTCCCGCATGGTTTACGCCAGCACCATGAGCGTTTACGGCATGCAGCCCGATCACCCCGTAAAGGAAGGCGCGCCCTGTTTTCCCCATTCCTTCTATGGCGTGGGCAAGCTTGCTTCCGAGCACTATTTGCGCCTTTACGAGCAATATGGAATAGCCTCGACTTCGCTCAGGCTGTTCAACGTTTATGGCCCCGGGCAGAATATGGCCAATTTGCGCCAGGGCATGGTCAGCATTTTCATGGCCATGATGATTGCCGACAATCGCGTTCATGTGAAGGGCTCGCCCGACCGTTACCGCGATTTTGTTTATATTGACGATGTTGTGGACGCGTTCATGCTTTGTTTGGAGAACCCGGCCTCCAGGGGTGGGGTGTTCAACATTGCAGGAAGCGGAAAGGTTACTGTGGGGAAGCTGATAGAAAAAATGGCCGCGTTGCACCCGCACAAAGTCGATGTGAAGTTTGAAGGAAGCACCGCAGGGGATATCCCCGGCATATATTCAGACCCGGAGCACGCTGCGAAGGCCTTGGGATATTTCCCCAAAGTGGGCCTGGAAAAGGGGCTGGCGAAAATGTATGCGTGGGCGTCGCTAGCAATGGCGCAGGAAAAATGAGCCTTTAGCCCGGGAATTCAAATGTATCCGCAAGGTAAAAGCAAAGAGCTGTTTGAGGCAATCAGCCGGGTGAACAAGGAGGCTTACGCCAGCACCATTCACCTGGCCAATCATGTACTTTCCAAAACTCCATGCTGCGGCCTGCTGGAGCGCTACGAACTGGGCGCGGCTCCCCCGCATTTTACCCGCCTGCAAATGGCGGGCAGAGTTTTGCGCACCTGGGGAGTTCACCTGGCGGTAATCGGGCTTATGATTATGGCCCGCTTTGCCCAGGCCGGCGCCGGCCTGAACAACTCCAGAGAACTTGGCAAAAAAGGCAGAAAGGTTACTGTGGTGGACATTTTCATCCTGGCGCCCAAAGTGCTGGATGAAAAGCGTTTCAAAGACAATTATCTGCCTGGCCTGCCCGAGGCCTTGGCCAAAAAGGGGCACAGCACCGTAATTTTGGCCAGATTTTACGGCACCAGAAACCCGCGCTGCCTGAAAAAACTGTTTTCCATTCTGAAGGGGCATAATATTCCCGTGATTACGGAATACGAGCTTTTCAGGTTTTGCGACTGGCTGGCTCTGCTTAAATTCGGCTTTCTTTTTCCCCTCCAGACGTTGAGGCTTGCCAGGCAGCTTGGTCAGGATGAACGTCTTTACCAGCTTGCCCACAAGAGTTCATGTAAAAAAGACGGGGGCTGCAAATGCCCGCCTTCCCCTCTCGCTTATATTTCTTCCGCCCTGATCCAGTGCCTGGGGCAGAACTACATGTCGGGAGAGGCGCGCCGCCTTGCGGCCAGGCGCCTTGCCGCTCTTTTGCCCGAAGGCTCAAGGGTGATCAGCTGGTACGAGAACCAGGTGGTGGACAAATGTTTTTACCGGGGCCTTCACGAGGCCGGAGCGGATGTTTTCACCATTGGCGCTCAATTGCTCACCTGGCCCTCGAACCTGCTTAATAATCATGCGGACTCCGCAGACGGGCAGCACGGGGCCGCGCCCGACCTTGTGCTGGTGAACGGGCCTTATTTTTTGCCGGATCTGGCGGAAGATGCTGTGAGCAAAGAAGATTTCTCGGTGGAAGTGCCGGGCGCGCGGCCTTATTATCCATACCCCGGCGGGCCGGAATATCGCATTGGCCCGGCCCTTCGCTACAAAGATCTTTTTGAAACGGAAATAGAACCCGACCGGAGCGCGCCGGTGCTGATGCTGCTTTCCTATCATCCGGTTGAAACGGAAAGGGTTCTTCAACTGGCCAAGCCGCTGGCCGAAAAAGGCGTGAAGCTGGCTTTGCGCTTTCACCCCGCCACAAACTGGCAGGCGTTCGCGCATCTGCTTCCGGTGAACTATTCGCTTGCCGGAGGGCCTATTCAAAGCGCCCTGGAAGGCGCATCGCTGGTTGTGGGGGCAGGCTCCGGCACTTTGGCCGAAGCGGTTTGCATGGGGCTTCCGGTTATAGCGGTGGAACCGGAAGATGGAACCGGGCTTAACTATTTGCCCGACTATGGAAAGGGAGAACTTTGGGACAGCATTTCCAGAGCGGACGGCTTTTTCCCGGCCTGCGACAGGCTTTGGGGGGTGCTCGAGCGCGAGCCGGTGCTCAGGCAGGAAAAAATAAAAGTGTTCAGAAGCCTGATGTTCACCAGGCCGACTGAGGAAGCGATTATCCAGGCTTTTGAACTTTAACCTGAAAAAGCAGGAATTAAGATGAAAGTTGTAATTTTATGCGGGGGCAAGGGCACCCGTTTGCGTGAGGAAACAGAGTTCAAACCCAAGCCGATGGTGGAAGTGGGCGGTTTCCCTGTTGTTTGGCATATAATGCAGCGCTACGCGAAGTATGGCTACAAAGATTTTATTCTGGCCCTTGGCTATAAGGCGGAGGTTGCGAAAGAATATTTTTACCATTACCGGATGCGCAATTCCGATTTCAGCATAGACCTCGGCAATGGCGATGTGATTACCCACGGCCAGAGCGGAGGCTTCGCCTGCGAAGACTGGCGCGTAACGCTGTGCGACACGGGAGAGGACGCCTTGAAAGGGGCGCGGATTAAACGGGTGGCCAAGCACATAGACACTGACCGGTTCATGGTGACCTATGGCGATGGAGTGGCGGACATCAATATTGAGGATCTGGTTAATTTTCATAAATCCAGCGGCAAAATGGGCACATTCACCGGGGTGCGGATGCCCTCCCGTTTCGGCACGGTGAAAACCGGCCCGGATGGGAATATAATTTCCTGGCAGGAAAAACCGCTGCTGGACGAGTATATAAATTGCGGATTTTTCGTATTCAAGCGTGAATTCTTGAACTACCTTTCGGAAGAAGAGTCCTGCGACCTTGAAAAAGAGCCCATGGAAAAGCTGGCCGCCCAGGGAGAGCTTTCCATGTATCCGCATAAAGGCTTCTGGCAGTGCATGGATACCTTGCGCGACCATCAGCTGCTCACGGAGCTTTGGGAGTCGGGCAAGCGGCCCTGGATCAGGTAGCCTGAGGGGGAGTGTTATGGTTACGTTCGCTTTCAGCCTTGCCAATGAGGAAAAGGCCTATTTGAAAGAGCTGGTGGAATGGACCCTGCTTTACTATTTCGAGCGCGGGGGCAATCCCGCCGCCAAAGAAGTTCCAGCCCCGCCGGAAGGTTCCAGGCTTGCGTCCGAACTTGGTGTTTTTGTCACCTTAAACAAGGACGGGCAGCTAAGAGGGTGCATCGGGCAAATTATTGGCCGGGGGCCTTTATACCAGACAGTTGCGCAAATGGCGGTTGCCGCGGCGTTTAACGACCCGCGTTTTCCGCCCTTGCACGCGGACGAGCTGGAGGAAATATCCTGGGAGATTTCTGTAATGGGCCCGGTTACACGCTGCCCCGATCCGAACCAGGTTGAGGTGGGAAAGCATGGGCTTTTCATTCAGAAAGGCGGACACCACGGGCTGCTTTTGCCGCAGGTGGCGTCGGAGCGCGGCTGGACCCGGAAAATATTTCTGGAAAATCTTTGCCGCAAGGCCGGGCTTGGCCCGGAGGATTGGAAGGAGCCGGACGCCGAGCTTTACTGGTTTGAATGCGTGATTGTGAAATAAATTCATTTCCGCTAGGACAGATCTTTTTGCCAGTTTTCTTGAATTGGGCGGGAACAGCAAAATTTCCCCGAGCCGGGGGCGAACCCGCCGCTTTGGCGCTGCCCGCTTTATAATTTGCCGTTGTGCCATTAATATGTCGGACATCTATTCAATTTATCGTCTTGTGTGGGCTGCTTTGCTTGCCGCTTTAATTGGCGCGGGGGCGTTTATTTCCATTCCCACGCCGTTTAGCCCCGTTCCTGTAACCTTGCAGGATATGTTTCTGGTTCTGGCCGGTTTTTTACTGGGCTGGAGATACGGCCTGATTGCGCTGGGTCTGTATATGTTTGCTGGCGCTTTGGGCCTTCCGGTTTTTTCCGGCGGAAAAGGCGGTGTTGGGGTAATTCTTGGCCCCACGGGGGGCTATTTTCTGGGTTTTGTTCTGGTGGTGCTGGGAGCGGCCTGGTGCAGGCGTTTCAGGGCGCCGCTTGCCGGTCTTGTTTGTCTGGCCGCCATTTTTGCAATGCTGTTTGCCGGAAGCGTGCGCCTGGGCATGTTTATGGACATCCCTCTTTCGCAGGCCCTTGTGGTGGGGTTCATTCCTTTTGTGCCGGGGTCGGTGCTTAAGGTGGCCGCGGCCTTGGGCATCTATAAATTTATGCTTAAAAACAGGCTGGTTCCTTATGATAAAGGCGCAAAACCTTGAATTCCGCTACCCGGGGTCGAGCCGTCCGGCGCTTGCCGGGCTTGAGCTTGATATTGCCCGGGGGCGAATTGTCTGCTTGATGGGCGGCAACGGAAGCGGGAAATCGACTTTGCTGTGTCTTCTGGCCGGGCTGTTTGATGATTTTGAGGGGAACCTTTCAGTTGCCGGGCTACGGCTGCCTGAAAAGCAGAAAGAGGTGCGCGGCATTGGAGGGCTGGTCCCTCAGAATCCGGATTCATTTCTGCTTGGCTCCACTTTGCGTGAAGACATGTTTTTGGGGCTGGGCAAGCGCAACGAGCAGGAAATGCAAGGACTTTTCAATGCTCTTTGCAGAGAAATGGGGCTTTTGGGGCTTGAGGACGAGGCCTTGCAAACCCTGTCTTTCGGGGAAAGACGCAAGGCCAGCATTGCCGCCGCCCTGATGCGCGCCCCTGAGCTGCTTCTTCTGGATGAACCCTTTTCCGGACTTGATTTTGACGCCCAGCTGCATTTGCGGGACATAATAATTGAAAACAGGAACGCCGGAATTACCCAGGTGGTTGTGACCCACGATCTGGATATGATTGCCGACCTGGGGGACTATTTCATACTGCTGAAAGAAGGCCGGATATTTTCCCAGGGCCGCAGGGAAACGGTGTTCCCGCTGCTGGGGCAAGGCAACGTGCGCCCTCCCTGCTGGTGGCTGCACGGGGGAAGCGGGCCTGAGTTTTTGGATTAGAGGCCTTTTAAGCAGAAAGTGTTTTCACGCCCGGCAACCGAAGTGACTGGCGGCGCTGCCCGCCCCACCAGGGCATTTCGCCGGAAGCAGCCTTTCAA
>CAZDJL010000093.1:0-5456 GCA_964505745.1 uncultured Desulfovibrionaceae bacterium
GAAACAATGCCGGGAAATAACCATCCTGTAAAAGCGTATACTCGGCCTTTAAGCGAGGGGCAGCTGGACTCAGTCTCGTTTGAGGAAGCTCGTCTGCGTGTTGCCGAATTGCACCGGGTGCTGAATTATCACGCATGGCTTTATTACGTTAAGGATAGCCCCGAAATTGACGATGCGGAGTATGACCGCCTTTTTTCAGAACTGAGGCAGCTGGAAGAAAATTTCCCTGAGCTGCGAACGGCGGATTCGCCAACCTTGAGGGTTGGCGGGGAGGTGCTTGCCGGGCTTCCCCAGCGCAGGCACGCATTGAAAATGTATAGCCTGGATAACGGATTTGAGGAAAAGGACTGGTTCTCATTCGTGGAAAAGCTGGAAAGGCTATTACCCGAAGCCGCCGGGGGGGCTTTCTGGGTGGAGCCGAAAATGGACGGTCTGGCCATGGAGCTGATTTATACCAACGGCATTTTAAATATGGCTCTGACCCGGGGAAACGGCGAGGTGGGTGAAGATGTGACCGCAAACATGCGCACTGTGCGGAACATTCCTTTGTCTCTGGTTGGGGAGCCGGGGCGTGTTCCCGATCTTCTGGAGGTGAGGGGAGAAGTTGTAATCACCAGGGAGGAGTTTGAAAAACTGAACAGCCAGCAGCTTGAGAAAGGCGGCAAAGTTTTTGCCAACCCGCGCAATGCGGCGGCAGGCTCCGTCCGTCAGCTGGATTCCAGAATAAGCGCATCACGCCCTCTCCGTTTTTTCAGCTATGGTATCGGCAGGGCTTCCGGCCCCGGCACGGGATGGCAAACTCAGGAGGAGGTGATGCTTGCCTTGCAGGCGTTTGGGTTTGCAATTCCTCCGCAGGCGGTGCTGTGCGAAAACGCCCGGGCCGTTGCCGTGCAGTACCGGGAAATAGAGCGCAGACGCCAGGATTTTCCTTTTGAGATAGACGGCATGGTAGCCAAGGTCAATTCGCTTCCTGCCCAGGAAGAGCTGGGGTATACGGCGCGCGCCCCCCGCTGGGCTCTGGCCATGAAATTCAAGGCCATGCAGGAAGTCACCCGGCTGCAGGCCATTGAAATCCAGGTGGGGCGTACGGGTGTGCTCACCCCTGTGGCGGTTCTGGATCCGGTGAACGTGGGCGGAGTGGTCGTCAGCCGGGCCACGCTGCACAATGAAGATGAAATAAAAATCAAGGATGTGAGGGTGGGAGACCTTGTTGTGGTGCAGAGGGCCGGCGATGTGATACCTGAAGTGGTGCGCCCTGTGCTCGAGTCGCGCCCGGAAGGGCTTGAACCTTACAAATTTGCAGCCGTGTGCCCTTCCTGCGGTTATCCGGCCAGACGCCTTCCAGGGGAATCGGCCTGGCGTTGTGTGAATAAATCTTGCCCGGCCCAGGCGCTGGAAGAGCTGGTGCATTTCGTGTCTAAGGCCGGCCTCGATATTGAAGGCTTTGGGCGCCGCACCATGGAACAGCTGTTTCAGGCCGGTCTGGTGAAAAACCCGGCAGATCTGTTTGTTCTGGCCCGGGAGGATTTGCTGAAGTTTGAGGGCATGGGCGAAAAGTCTGTGGATAACCTGCTCGGCGCCTTGCAAAACGCCCGTAAAAACGTCATACTGCACCGGTTGATAGCTTCCCTCGGCATTCGGCTGGTAGGGGAGCAAACCAGCCGAACTCTCGCTTCAGAGTTCAGGAATTTTGATGAGATTGCCAACGCGAGCCTGGAGACGCTGACGGCCCTTCCCGACATTGGTCCGGAAATCGCCGCGTCCATTCGCGCCTTTTTTGACAATAATGCGAACCGGGAGCTTCTGAAACGCCTTGCAGAGCTTGGCCTTAACCCCCAAAATGAGCCGGGGGCATCCGGGCGCGCAGATACGCCTTTGGCCGGGAAAAGGGTGGTGTTTACCGGAAAGCTTTCACGGCTCAACCGGTCTGATGCCGGCAGAATGGCTGTTGAGGCCGGGGCCGAGGTGGGGGAAAGCATTTCCAGAAAAGTGGACTTTCTGGTGGCCGGGGAAGATGCCGGAAGCAAGCTTGCCAAGGCGGAAGCCCTTGGCGTTAAAGTGATAACTGAAGATGAGTTTTTAAAACTGGCTGCCGGCGGGCAAAAAAGCCTGTCTGAAACGTTCAGCGAACAGGAACAGCAGTCTTTATTTGGAGTTTGAAATGGCTGTTAATATTATAGTTACCGGCGCGGCCGGACGCATGGGCAGCACGGTTTGCCGTATGGTCCAGGATGATTCAAATCTTTGTCTGACCGCAGTGGTTGAACGCCCCGGCCAGGAAAATTCCCTTGGCGTGTGGGAAATTTTGAAAGGAACCTCTCTTGATGACATTCTGCCCCAGGCGCCCGGTGCGGTCATTATCGACTTTTCCTCTCCGGAAGCCAGCGTTGCCAACGCAAAGGTGGCGGCAAAGCATGGCAATCCTCTGGTTATTGGAACTACAGGGCTCACTTCCGGACAAAAGGATGAACTGATGGCGGAGGCTTCTAAAACTCCCATATTCTGGTCGCCCAACATGAGTATTGGGGTTAACGTGCTTCTGGCTGTTTTGCCGAAGCTGGCCCAGGCGCTTGGTGAAAGTTATGATATGGAAATTGTGGAAATTCACCACAAACTCAAGAAGGATTCGCCAAGCGGCACGGCGCTCAGGCTGGGCGAGGCCCTTGCCGAGGCGCGGGGGTGGAGCCTTGAAGATACGGCGAATTATCACCGTGAAGGAATAATCGGCGAACGGCCGCATAAGGAAATAGGCGTTCAAACGCTTCGCGGCGGAGATGTGGTGGGCGTGCATACAGTCTATTTTTTGGGCCAGGGAGAACGAATAGAAATCAACCACCAGGCTCATTCCAGAGAAATGTTCGCCAAGGGCGCGGTTCGTGCGGCCGTATGGCTTTCTTCGCAAAAACCCGGCAAGCTTTATGGAATGCCGGACATGCTTGACATCTAACCCGGGCTTTAACAATGAAAATAGCGCTTTTGCAATCGTTTTACAAAAATGGGGATATTGAGCACAACACCCGCAAGCTCCTGACTTTGACCCGTGAGGCGGCAAGAAAAGGGGCTGATTTGTGCGTTGCCCCGGAGCTGGCGATTTGCGGACCCATGCCAAGAGATCTGCTGCTTGGGAGTGATTTCATTCATGCCTCGCGATCTGCGCTTGCCGATCTTGCAAAGGAGCTAAAGACTTCCATTCCCCTGCTTCTTGGAAGCCCGATGCTGAACCCTGTTCCCATCGGGCGGCCTGCCCACAATTGCGCGGTGCTTCTGAACAAGGGGGAATTGCGCATAATTTCCCGCAAAGTGCTGCTTTCAAGTTCCGATGTTTTTGATGAGCACCGTTATTTTGAGCCGGGAATGCAGTCCGGCGTTTTTGATTTGAACGGATGGCGCATTGCTGTGGTAATGGCGGAAGACACATCCAACGACCCGTCCCTGTTGCAGCGCGCGCCTACCAATGAAGGCGACCCTGTGGCCGAATGCCTGACGGGCGGCGCGGATGCCCTGGTTTGCCTTGGGGCCATGCCTTTTGCGGCTCATCACATTGAACGGCAGGAGAACACTCTTGCCAGCATTGCGGCCCGCTACCGCATTCCTACGGTGTTTGTCAATCATGTTGGCGCTGTGGACGGCAACGTGTTTGCGGGAATGTCCTCCTCATTCGATCATACGGGAAACATGGTCGGGCTCGGCCCCTTCTTTGAGGAAGAGACCGTAATGCTCGATCTGGCGCTGCAGGAAGGACGCACGCAGATTCCGTCAAATGACCCTATGCCTTTGTTGTGGAGAGCCCTGAAGCTGGGTACGCGTCATTTTGTGCACGACAACGGTTTTGATAAAGTTTTTCTGGGGTTGTCCGGCGGGCTTGATTCGGCCCTGGTTGCCGCAATAGCGCGGGACGCCCTGGGGCGGAACAATGTGACCGGGGTGTTCATGCCTTCTCCATACACCAGTAAGGAGAGCATTGCCGATGCCCGGAAACTTGCGGCCAATCTTGGAATCCGGTTTGTGGAAATACCGATTCAGGATGTGATGTCGGCCTATGAATTTATTTTGGCGGACCAATTTAAAGGAAAACCCGCCGATGTGACCGAAGAAAACATTCAGGCCAGAATCAGGGCGAATATTCTTATGGCTCTTGCCAACAAGGAAAGGGCGTTGCTGCTCAACACCAGCAACAAGTCCGAACTGGCAGTGGGCTATGGAACCATATATGGAGATTTGGCCGGGGCATTGTCGGTAATAGGCGATGTTTACAAGACAAAGGTGTGTGAACTTGCCGCCTGGTATAACTCTGAACAGCGCAATGAAACGATTCCGGTGTCGATTATTCAGAAAGAACCCAGCGCGGAACTCAGGCCCGGCCAGAAGGATAGCGACAGCCTGCCTCCTTATGAAATTCTTGATGCGGTTCTTGAATGCTATATTGAAAAAAATGAGCCGCTAAACGGAATTTATGTGTCCGGGGCTTCTTCTGCTTTGGTGGGCGAGGTAATTGATATGGTCAGAAAGGCTGAATTCAAGCGAACTCAGGCCGCCCCTGTAATCAGGGTAAGTGTGCGGGGCTTTGGTTCCGGCTGGCGCATGCCTATTTCTAGATAAAGGCTTAAGAGCGCCCAGTGTTTGAAGTGCCCGTTCAACACCGTAAAAGTTTGACCGTGTTTGCCTTGGCAAGGTGGGTAAAAGCGTGTTTACAGGGAATTGCAAACATTGGATGCTTTGGCGAAAAGAAGAATGCGCATTTCGGCTGAAACAGCTTAAGTCCGTTCAGAATCTTTTTGTTTGCGCCATATTTGCCATGAATTGAAAATGTTTTGCCAAAGCACATAAGATGCGGGCGCAACGGAAGCAAGCGGATTGGCAAAGGTAAGGGCCATCCAGATGGCGAGAACCGTGTTTTTCTGCCCGAAAGACTGCCCGCAGGATACGGGTTCATGAAAAATTCTTCCCAAAAGCTTTCCTGAAAAAAAAGCCACAATACAGATTGCCAGCGCCACAGCGGCAAGCGATATTTCAAGCCAGTATTCCGGTGTTTTTTGGTTCAATATGAAATAAACGGTATTTCCGGTCACAATGGCAAGTGAACAGCCCCACAGATATAGAGAATACATAGAGTTTCCCGTTATCCACGCGTGTAATTTCGGCAGCGCCAGGCGTGTTGCCCATGCGAAAATGAGCGGCAGAAGAAGTATGGGGAAAAGTTTTGCTCCGATGACCAGGGCTGATGATGTAAAAGAAATTTCTTCCCCCAGGCCGATTGAAGAGAAAATAACCGGAGCCGCCACGGCAACCGCGATATTGCTGCTGAACAGGAACGAGGTGGAATAGGGCAGGTCTCCCCCCAGAATGCCGGTAATTACCGGGGAGGTTGTGGCTGGCGGGGCCAGTATGCAAATCATGGCGCCTTGGGCCAGGATTGGGTTGATTGGCTTTAAAAGAACATACGCCAGCACGCTGGC
>CAZDJL010000094.1:0-5413 GCA_964505745.1 uncultured Desulfovibrionaceae bacterium
CCTGGCAATGGGCGGAGTGGCCTTTGCCCAGGGGCAGGGCGGTTTCATCGGCCCCGGCCCGAATGTGGTTACGGTTGAGGAAGCCAAGGCCATGAAGCATGACAGCAAGGTTGTGCTGCAAGGGTATATAATGAAGCAGCATTCCGGCGACAAATATTTGTTCCAAGACGGCAGCGGGTCGGTTGTTGTGGAAATTGACCATAAAAAGTGGGCTGGTCAGACGGTGACCCCCGCCGACAAGATCGAAATTTACGGGGAAGTTGATATTGAAAGGTCACAAATCAAGATTGATGTGGACAGTTTGAGGAAATTGTAACGTCTTTTTAATATTGAATTGTTTCCGGTAAAATATTCGGGCGGGGCAAAATGCCCCGCCCGTTTTTTTATTCTGTAAAAAGCCAGCAGCGCACTGCGCGGCTTTCCTTTTCCTGCCGCGCGAGGGGGGGAAGCGCCTCAAAGCAGCGGGCGAAGGCCTCTGGGCAGCGGGTGTTGAACGGGCAGCCTTTAGGCCTGCTCCAGAGGCTTGGAACCGTTCCCGCGATTGTGGGAAGGCGTTTTCCCTGCTCTTTGCCGTTTTCGTCGGGCAGGCCGGGAATAGATGCGATCAGGCCCCTGGTGTAAGGGTGCAGGGGGTTCGCGAAGAGATCTTCGGTCGGCGCATGCTCCATAATTTTGCCCGCGTACATCACAATGATCTCGTCAGCCGCTTCCCGCACAACCCCCAGATCGTGGGTAATCAGGAGGGTGGCGGTTCCGTTTTTATGGGCAAGCTCGGACAACAGGCCGAGAATCTGGCGCTGTATGGTCACGTCCAGGGCCGTGGTCGGTTCATCGGCTATAATCAGGCTGGGGCGGTTGATCAGCGCCATGGCTATCACTATCCGCTGCCGCATGCCCCCGCTCATTTGATGGGGATAATCGTTGTAGCGCTCCTCCGGAGAGGGAATGCCCACCTGCCGGAGCAGGCTTAAAGTTTTCTCCCGGAGTTCGGCTTTGGGGCAGTTGAAATGCGCGAGAACCGCTTCCTCAATCTGGCTGCCTATGGTCAGAACCGGGTTCAGCGCGGTCATCGGCTCCTGAAAGATCATGGATATCCGGTTGCCGCGCAAACGCTGCATTTCCTTCTCGGAAAGCAGGTTCAGGTCTTTGCCTTCAAAGCATACCGTGCCTTGGCTGATTTTTCCCGGTTCCGGAACAAGCCGCATAATCGCATATGCGGTCATGGTTTTTCCGCAGCCGGATTCTCCCACCAGGCTCAGGGTTTTCCCTGCCTCCAGCGTCAGGCTTGCCCCATCCACGGCCCTTGCTTCCAGCATGCCGGACGAGAACGGGTTTTCCTTGTAAAAACTTACGGCCAGGTTTTCAATTTTAAGCAGCGGCGCACTGGTTTTCGGCATCTAACTTACTCCGGCAAAACAAGATATTTAAGATTTTCTGCCAGACTTTGGTATTTTTCAAACCAGGCCAGGGGCAGGCTGGGGTAATTCCGGTTAAGACGGTGAACGGGTTTACCCATGGCGGCGTTAAACACTTTGAGGCGTTCTTCCAGAGTTTCACGGTCTTTAAGCACATAGCTCAGGTGCCACAGCGGGGCGTGCTGCAAGATTGCGCAGGAACCGGCCACTCCAATCAGAATTTCGTGCACCGGGCGCGCGAACAGGGTCTTGGCGGTACGCCTGAACAAGCGCAGTTGATAATCGGGCCACAGGCCGAATCCCACCCGGAAGTGCCCGCGGTCGGGGAAAAGAGTGGGCCTTTGCAGGAAAAAAGCGTTGATCTCTTGCTGTGAGGCCGCTTCTTTTATTTCTTGCCAGCCTTTGCCGTCAATCCGCTCGTCTCCGTCCAGGGCCAGCACCCAGGGGGCGGTGCAAAGGGAAAGCGCATAGTTGCGCTGGGCGGCGAAATCTCCTGCCAGATCACGGTGCTTTTGAATAACCGGGCAGTTCGGGTCAAGGTTCATTTTATGTGGGATGGAACTGTCCCAAACGATTACCAGTTCTTTCACTCCGGCTGGTATTTGGGCGCAGAATTCTTCAAGCCCGGTTTCTTCCGGGTGCAGAATGGCGAGTATGGATATTTGCCCTTCCCTGATTTCGGGAGAGGGCGTAGAAGCGCCAGCAGGCGCGCTGCGCTGCAAAAGCTGCATGCAGGCTTGCAGGGCCTTTGTTTCCGGTTCGGGCAGCCCGGGAGCGAGGTAAAACACGCTGTTTTCAATTCTTATGTTGGCAGCCGCCAGCAGGGCGAGGATGGCTCTTGGCGAAATGTCGCAAATCAGGGCCGCATTTTGGGGAATGGGGTTTTCTCCTTTTTGCGCCAGCCAGTTGCGCATGCGTTCCGGCTTCAGTTCGCAAAAATAAAGGTTTGTCCGGGCGCCGGAATATTCGGAGCAAAGCTCATCCGCCAGTTCAGCGCAGCCAATTCCGAAAAGAACAATGTTTTCGCGCCCGCTTTCTTCAAGCAGCCTGCCTATTCTGTGCGCATGGCGGGAGGCTTCCCGGCCTGCGGAGCAGGGCGGGCATTCGGGCAGCGAGGCGGCCCCCAGATTGTAGGCCATTATTTCCGAGGTATACTGGTTAAGCAGTTCTTTCATGTTTGCATGCAGGGGTTATGAGGCGAGTTCAGCAATTTTCCTTTTAATGTCGGCAAGCGCCGCCTCCGCATCGTTTTTCATAATAGAGTCAAAGTCGTCCCGTGAATAGCGCATCTGAAGCTTCATCAGGTTGCCCAGAGCGTTGCTCATTTGCGACGGGTTCATCTGGGCTTCCTTGCCGGTGCGCTTTGCATGGCGCACGGTGAGGTGCCCCTGATACACCGGAAGTTCTCCCTGCATGGCGTGGCGCAGGTCATGCTCCAGGTCGTCATATTGGGAAGGCGAGTAACGCAGGTCAAAGCCGCCCACCCGGTCGAAAAATTCGCGGCGGAACATGTGGCAGCATCCGGTCACTGAGGCGCAAGGGCGTATATAGTTGAACTGGCCGAAATCGAACCCCTGAATTTGCAGGGCCGATACCTTGAACTTGCGGTCCACCGCGCCACCTTCGTCAAGTGCGCCGTTTGCGGGCAGCAGATGGAAATCGGCGCTTTGGATGGTCATCCGGGTGTGCATGTCCACTATCTTGCAGCCGTATGCGCCATTGGCGGGGTATGCCTTCATTGCCGCGCCAAAGCGGGCAAGCCAGTTTTCAGGAACCACGGCATCGTCGTCCATATAGGCCATCCAGTCAGCTTCCCGCACGGCAGGCAGTGCGGCCAGCCAGTTTCTGGCAGCGGGCGCGCCCACATTCACCGGAAAGCGGATCAGCTCAATTTCCGGCCCCGCCTTTTCTTTCCAGGCGGAAAGCACGCCCGGCGTGTTGTCGGTGCTACCGTTGTCAATTACAAATACTTTGGCTCCATAGCGTTCATTGTCAAAAACAGCTTTCAGCGCCTCGTCCAGGTGAACGTCCTTGTTCCAGGTGTAGAATAAAATGGCCCCTTTCCCTTCCGGGGCTTCCATGCGGCGGGCAACGCCGCTTTGCAGATCGTAGAGGCGCAGGAGGCTGCTCGTTTTCCAAAAGCGGCCTTCCAGGGCCCTGCTAAATATTTTGGCCGCGCCTTCGGTGTCTCCGGCGTTATTCAGGCTTTGGGCAAGCTGTTCCTGCCATGTGCCCAGTTCCAGCCCGGTGCAGGCCTCTTCAAATAAACCGGCGGCTTGCGTCCAGCTTTCGCGGGCATAGGCAATTCCTCCGCCCAGGAAGGCGCGCAGGGCCGGGGGCAAATCTTTAAACCGGGCAACCCTTTCTTCAACCCAGTCCAGGCGGTTTTCGGCTATGCCGAAGCTGAACGCATGGTGCAGCCAGAATGCATTTTCCGGCTCCTTCAGCATCTGATCGGCCAGATAGCGCTCAATTTTCTCTATTTCCCGGTGCTCCAGCAGGCGCATAAGATAGCGCTGGTCCGAAGGCGCTTTGTACGCCCTTGAAAGCCATGCCATAATCGGAACAAGGCCGGAAGGAACAAATTTATATACTTTTTCCACCAGTTCAATCTGCCTGGCGAACGCCAGATTCAGCGGGTCGGCTTCAAAGCCGGACAGGAGCATGCCGCTTCCCAGCGAGAGCAGATTCTGGCGCAGGGCGGGGTCTTGCGTAACGGGAACCGGGGCGAACGCCTGCTCGGACATTTCAAGCATGTGCAAAAGCCCCGAGCTGCCCATAAGCAGGTTGCGTTGAAGGGCACTTGGAAGCATGGGGAATGTGTTTTCCCAGAAAGAGGGCTGGAAATCCGTATCAGAAGGCATAATTCCTCCGTTGCTGAGGCCCCGGCGCATGAGCGGGGGCCATAAAAATATCTTCCAACTTACCTTGCTTTCCCCTTCGGGGCAATGCTATATTCCCGGCATAATATGCAAACGCCCGAAAATTGAACAATGACCAGACAAATCAGCACAAAAATAAAACATCTCGCCCAGATGATCGATTTGGATCCGTCCTGGGCTTACGGATCGGCAAGCGCCCCGGCGCAGCTACGAATGCTGGGCAAAATCCTCACGGCCGAATTTTCGCCTTTAAACACAGAACTGCAAGATGGCCTCATGCTGTCCGCCCTTTCTCTCGCGCGCTGGTCATGGCAGCAATATCCGCTGAACCGGGAGCTGCTCAGGCTGATTTCCGTGCTGGAGGAGGCGGGGGCCGGGCTGGGCGGCATGGCCAGGATGGCGGCTGAAACCGAAGCGGCTTTGGCCTCGGTTCCCGGGCTTGCTGTGCCCGAAAGGTTTGAAACCCCCGATGCTCTGGCCGAATTTATGCGCGCCCTGCCGGAGTTTGGCTCGAAGCGCCTTTTATGGAAAAGGTTTGAGGCGGAACAGGCCATTGCCCACAGCCCGGAAAATGCGGAAAGCCTGCTTGAGGCCCTGGATTCTTCCCTGTTCGGTTTGTGGAAAGCCAGCGCGCATCTGGAACTGGTTCAGAAGAAAGGGGCCTCGTATTTCAACCCGGAGCTGTTCAGCCGGGTGTGGCCCGAATGCTTCTGGCATACAAATCTTATTTTGGCCCTGTTCGACCTGCTTTACCCCGCCAGCCCGGAATGCAGTTTTAAAGAACAGGCTCCGCCGCCGGTTCTGCTTTATTCCTGGAACAAGCGGGACGCTCTTTTCCAGACCCTTGAAAGCCTGCGCGCCTCGAATATTGAAGGCGCTCCGGTGTTTGTGCTGGACAATGGAAGCACCGACAACAGCCTGGAGATGCTGCTTGCCCAGAAAGACAAATGGGGCACTCCGTTTACCGTAATCAGCCTTTCCGCGAATGTGGGCGCTCCCGCTGCCCGCAACTGGCTTCTTTCCCTGCCGGAAGTGCAGGCGGCCCCTTGGGCGGTGTTCCTTGACGACGACGTGATTCTTGAAGAAAACTGGCTTCAGGGGCTTTGCAGAACGGCT
>CAZDJL010000095.1:0-5400 GCA_964505745.1 uncultured Desulfovibrionaceae bacterium
GACTGGAGTTCAGACGTGTGCTCTTCCGATCTGATGCCCGGAAGGGGAAAGTGAAGGATTTTTACATGCTTGGTTTTTTGGATTTTCCGCATAAATGCGTATATCTGGTAGGCGCGAGGGCCTGCGGCAAGAGCACCATTGGCAGGCTTCTGGCTGATAGGCTGAACTGGCCTTTGGCAGAAACCGATTTGCTGGCGGAGGAGATTATGCGCGCGCCCATTTCCGATGCGGTTGCTGAAAAAGGGTGGGACTTTTTTCGCGAGGCGGAAACCAGGGCCCTCAAGCAGGCGGCGAGCCTTAACCCCACAGTGGTTTCTACCGGGGGGGGGATTGTGCTGCGCCGTGAAAACAGGGAATTTATGGCCAAAACCGGCATGGTGGTTTATCTTAAAGCCCTTCCGCAACTCTTGGAAGAGCGTTTGCGCGCAGATGCGGGCTGCCGGCCTTCGCTCACCGGGGCGCACCCGGCGGATGAAATCGGGCGGGTTCTTGCCGAACGGGAAGAGCTCTACCGGGAGATTGCCCATCTTACTGTGGACGTGGACCGGCCGGAGGAAGAAGTCTGTAAGCATATTTATGCGACCCTGCTCATGATTGGAGCCAGGGGGCACTTGTTAAAACCGTCCGGCATTCCGGACGGCGAAGGAATAGTTCAATGACGGGCAATGGTTTTGGGCGGATTTTCAGGCTGACAACTTTTGGCGAGTCGCACGGAGCCGGAATTGGCGGGGTGCTGGAAGGCTGCCCTCCCGGGCTTGAGCTTGGTGAGGCCTTGATTCAGGCCGAGCTGGACGCCCGCAGGCCGGGCCAGGCTGGAGAAATTTCTTCCACCCCCCGGAAAGAAGCGGATCTGGTGAAGATCCTTTCCGGGGTTTTCGAGGGGAAAAGCACCGGACAGCCGGTCGCCTTTTTTATTGAAAACACAAGCCAGAACTCCGGAGACTATAACAGGCTTAAAGATATTTACCGTCCGGGCCACGCCGATTATTCCTGGCAGCAGAAATACGGGGTGCGCGATCACCGGGGGGGAGGACGGGCCTCGGCCCGGGAAACAGCGGCCAGAGTGGCCGGAGGCGCTATAGCCCTTGCCTTTCTCAAAACGCAGGGGATAGCGGTAAATGCTTTTTGCGTGGAGTTCGGCGGCCTCAAAGCCGAGCTTGTGGACCTTGCGGGAGCCGCCGGGAGGCCGTTTTTTTCGCCCGACCCTGAAGCGGTTGCAAGGTGGCAGGCCAGAGTGGAGGAAGCTCGTGAGGCGGGTGAAACACTTGGCGGAATTGTGCGGGTAGAGGCGCACGGAATTCCGGCCGGGCTTGGCGACCCTGTTTTTGACGGGCTCGATGCAAGGCTGGGGGCGGCGTTTTTAAGCGTTGGCGCGGTCAAGGGGGTTGAATTTGGCGCGGGTTTTGCAGCCGCAAGGCTCACCGGCGGTGAAAATAACGACATTTTGACTGCGGGCGGATTTTTGACGAATCAGGCCGGAGGCGTGCAGGGCGGCGTTTCCAATGGAAACAGCCTTGTCTGCGGGGTGGCGGTAAAGCCGATTCCTTCGCTGGGCAAGCCTCAGCAAATGATGGATAAAAATGGGAATATGCATGAATTTTCAATTGGCGGGCGGCACGACCTCAGCCCCATTCCCAGAATTATTCCGGTTTTAAAAGCGATGTGCGCGCTTGTTCTGGCTGATTTTATTTTGCTGCAGCGTTGCGTGCGCTAAGCTCCGGGCTATAGAATTTCTTGTAAGTACTCTAAATGTTTTGAGATTATCGCCGAAAAGAAAATAGAAACTTTTTTACTTCTCCCCCTAAAGTTTTTGCTCTCGCTGCCGATACTATGTGCAGGGGAGAATATATAAAAGTGTCTATAAAGTCATTTTATGTACGTAAAATGCTGTTGCAATATGACAAGCAGCTTGTGGCCGATCGAAGGATACGACGGCACATGCAGTTGCTGAACACTGGGCAGGCGGAGGCTTTGCCGCCTGGGCAGAAGCGTCAGATAATGGTTGAACGCGTGGCACAAGAGGTTTTTGAAAATCTTCTGTTTTCCGGCAGTGACAATCCGGTTGTTCAGGAAGTTAAGGAAGCTTTGCAGCAGGAAATAGGAGAGAAACTGAGTTTCAAGTTTCCCCCTTCCAAGCTGGAGTTTGAAATTTATAGAGAAACCGAAGACGGCCCGGTAAAGATAGAATCAGGAGAAGCATCCCACTTGCTGGACAGGCTTTGGGAAATAACTTTGGAAAAAGTGGATGAAACAATGCTTTAATGTTTGTAAAGACAGAGGGAATCAGCATGCAAATAAAAAATTTACAAGGTCTTGACCAGTATTCCAAGCTGGAACAGGCCGACCGCAACAATAAGGCCAGAGGCGAGCGGGAAAGAAAGGCCGCCGCATCCTCCGCTCAAAGTTCAAGCGGCGACAAAAGCACGGTTTCCAATGAAGCGCGCCTGCGCGCCGAGGCATACGCCTCAGCGGCCAATTCCCCTGAAACAAGGGCGGAAAAGGTGGCTGCCATCAAGGCTCAGATGGAAAGCGGCGAGTATGTGATCGATACCAAAGACATTGCGCTCAAGCTGCTTAAGGAAAGTGACGAGCTTTTAGGCTTGTAGCCCTTTCCTGCATTGTCATCATTTTTTCCGAATCAGGCTGATTCTTAAACGAAAAACTGCCGGGGAGATCCCCGGCAGTTTTTTATTGCCCTTGCCCTGCCAGAAAGGTAAAAGCGAACAAATTGGAAGGAGTTCGATTATGCTGGTTGTTTTTTCAGGTTTGCCCGGCACGGGGAAGACCACTCTTGCCAAAAGGGTGGCCCGGGATTTGTGGGCGATGTATTTGTGCCTGGATTCCGTAGATGCCGCATTGATTCAGGCGGGCGTGAGCAGGGATGAAATTGCGAACAAAGGTTATATGGCTGCCGCTGCGGTGGCTTCGGACAATCTGGAGGCGGGCAGCACAATTGTGGTGGATGCCATGAACCAGAGTGTTGCAAGGCGCAATATCTGGCGCAACGCGGCCGCCAAAGCCGGTAAGGTCATCCGTGAAATTGAATTGCTCTGCTTTGATCTGGAAGAACACAGGAAGCGGGTTGAAGGGCGGGTATGCGATGCCCCGGGGCTTATGCCCCCGACCTGGGATGAGGTGTTTTCCCTTGGCTACGAGGCCTGGGACGGCACTCAGCTCGCGGTGGATACAAGCAAGCTTACAGAAGAGCAGGCTGTGCTTGGAATAATCAGTTACCTTAAAAACAGGTAATAAAATTACAGGAAGCGGCAGGTTTTTCAGGGCATTTGAACACTAAGAGCCTGGTTTCGGCAAAATGTTCTGACCGCCCTTGCCGGTGCGCTTGAAAAATCAGATCCGCTCCAGGGGCATGGTTTTATCAAATTCCGAACAGCTTTTTGCTGTTTTCCCCGCAGGTCAGCCATAGCTCCTCTATGGGCATGCCTTTGCAGCGCGCCACTTCCCGCGCGGTAAACACGACCAGGGCGGGTTCATTTTGCTGCCCGCGCCATGGCTCCGGGGCAAGGTAGGGGCAGTCGGTTTCCAGGTGCAGCCTGTCCGCCGGGATAATGCTGACGGCCTCCCGCAAAGAGTCGTTCTTTTTAAAAGTAACCGGACCGGGTATTGATATGTGCCAGCCTCGGGAGAGAATGGCCTCGGCCATGTCCCTGTTTCCGCCGAAACAGTGCCAGAGAAGAGGGCGGCCTCTGAAGCCTTCCGACTCAAGTATGGTCAAAGTGTCGTCCCATGCGTCGCGGCAGTGGATTGATACGGGCAAGTCCAGCTTTTTCGCCATTTTAAGCTGGCTTGCGAAAACTGTTTTTTGAAGTTCGGGCGGCTGTTCGTCCCAGTAATAATCAATCCCTATTTCGCCGATGGCCCTGATTTCTATGTCGCTTTTAACCGCTTCCAAAATGGCGGACTCTTCTTCTGCGGTAAACAGGTTTGCCTCAATCGGATGAATTCCCAGTTGAAAAAAAACCTTCGGGCGAGGGCTGAATATGCCGCGGCAATCGCGCCAATGAGCGGCGCTGGCGAAAATGTTCCCAATCGCGTAAAGCCCGGAAGCATGCGCACGTTCCATTACGGAGGCGAGGTCCTGCCCCGTTTCGGATTTTTCCAATGAATATTCCGGAAATGCGATATGGGCGTGGGTGTCTACCCCGCCTGTCGGCAGTTTGAGTTCTTCAGGATTTGTGCGTTCCGGTTTCTTCTTCGCCATTGTTCGTGCCTGCTTTTAACGTTCTGATGCGGACCAGGGGCCATTGCCAGAACAAAGTGTTCGCAGGGGTGACCCCCATGCTTTCATATCTCGCTTTCAGGCTTCCCCGTTCTCCCCAGAAAAAGCCCTGAAGCCTGCGTGGGATGTTAAGGCCGATGAGCCTGCCTGGCAAGTGTTTAATCTTTTTTTCAAGCCATAGGCAAACGGCTTCGGCCTGAACCTGGCTTCCCAGCGAGGGGTGCCACGGGCCAGCGAGAATTTTGGGAACAAGGCTTGCCTCCGGGGCGAGGCCGATTCTTATTGCCGGAATGTTGGCCTCCCAAAGGGTCAGCAATGCCTGGCCCAGTCTTTTGACTGTATTTTCAAGATTCCAGGGAGTGAAGTGGCCTTTTTCCCATAAAACCGCCAGGGCGGTATCTTCAATTACAAGGCAGGGGTAAAGGCGCACTGCCTGTGGAAGCACTGAAACAGTTGTTTCCACATCTTTTTTGAATTCTTCCGGCCCCACTCCCGGCATGCCTGGCATTAGTTGAACGATCAGGTTCAGGCCTGCTTCTTTTATTTTTAAGCAGGCTTTCAGCGCTGTTTCTCTGGTGTAACCCCGCAGGCTGGATTCAAGGGCTCTTGAGTTAAAGCTTTGCACTCCAAGCTCAATGGTGATGAGGCCGTATTTTTTCAATCTTTTCAATATTTCTGCGTCAATTGCGTCCGGACGGGTGGAGCAGCGCATGTTCAACACAACGCCCTTTTTGATATATTCGTGCCCCAGCGCCAGCAATTCCTCCTGGCAATCGGCGGAAAGCAGGGTAAATGTGCCTCCATAGAAGGCCAGCTCAAAAGGCTCCCCTCCCTCTTCAAGGCAGGCTTCAAGCATTTCTCGCATGTTTGTTGCAATGCTTTTGAAATCCAGGCTTTTTTTGCCGGTCTGGTAGTTTTGGGCACAAAAAACACATTTTACCCGGCACCCTGCAAAGGGCAGGAAAACAGGTTTTATATGTTTTCGCTCGGCTCGCAGAAACGGTGATTGGCTATAAAAATCTTGCATGATTATGATTTAATAGTTATAATTATTTATAGATGGGGGACTTAACCTTTTCCATCAGCGTAATACCGCTTCCCGATGTTAAGTTTTATGTCTTTTTTTTATGCTTATGAGGTATAGTGACGTGGCTGACTGCAGA
>CAZDJL010000096.1:0-5367 GCA_964505745.1 uncultured Desulfovibrionaceae bacterium
TGGCCAGGGAAATGTCCGGCTTTCCTTCCTTGTTCAGGCAGGCTTCATCAACTTTCACATCTTTTACCTCGCCAATAAACTGCACATGGCTTCCCAGCTCTATGCTGCGCACAAGGCTTAATTCAATAACAAGCGGGCATTCTTCAATATAGGGGGCGTTGACCATTTCGCATGCCGAGGCGGTTAGCCGAGCCTGACTGAATTTGTCCAGCTTGGAGCCGGAGGCCATGCCAACAAAATCTGCCTCAGCCACCAGCTTTGCCGAAGGTATGCAAATGCTGAAAGCCTTGTTTTGGGTGATCCCTTCATATGTGTGGCGTGACGGGCGCACTGATACCGCAATGCAGGGGGGATCGGATGCGCATATTCCGCCCCATGCGGCGTTCATCACATTGGGGTTGCCTTTGCTATCATAGCTGCACACCAGATAGACCGGTGTGGGCCAGGCCAGGGTTGTTGCTCCAAGGGATTTTTTCATTTTACACCTGTTTTATATGTTTGATATAGATGTTCATTAACTTGATTCAATCTCTTCTGAGAGCTTAATAAAAGCACAAGACATTGTAAACTGGCATCCTTCCCAATGGAGTTGAGCATGAATAAGTTTTTGTGTTCCATGATAACTGTTTTTGTTTTTTTTGCCTTTATTTTACCTGGCGCTTCATTCGCGCAAAAGGGTGGAGATATCAAGCTTCCGGAGGTGTCTGGAGTTTCCGGAATGGATTATTTCGACGCCTTGCGAAACCGGGCCTCCATTCGCGCTTTTTCTGAGAAAGAGCTTTCCATGCAGGACCTGGGAGATGTGCTTTGGACGGCAGGGGGCAGAAAAAGCCCTGGTGGGAAATGGGTTGTTCCATACGCGATGCGTACCGACCCCACTTGCCGCATTTTTGTTACATGCGCCTCGGGAACTTATTTGTATGATGGGACGGCCCATAGCCTGAAGTTCATCAACAATTCCGATTTGCGCGCAGAAGTAGCCACTCAGGAATTTGTGGGCGAGGCCCCGGTTGTGCTTGTTTTTGTGGCCAACCCCGCTCCGCTGCAAAGCAAACTGAAAGGCAAGGGCAGGGATGAAGCTTTGGATGTGGTGTATCTTTCCGCAGGGGCGATCATGCAGGATGTGTACCTTGCCGCCAGTGCGAAAAATCTCGCCACCTGCTATATAGGGAATATCAAGCACGGGGAGTGGGAAAAAAACCTTGGCCTTTCTGAAGGTGAAATTTATTTTGGAGCCATGCCCGTGGGGTATATGGCGGAATAGCTCAATTGCAGCGGTTCAATTCCACGTTTTTTGAGTCCTTTTGCCCCGAGTTTGGAAATTCTTCCAAAATTCCGGCGGCCAGGCAGGAAAGCGTGGTGAAAGCGCCGCGGCTGCTTTTGGCGTGGGCCTGCCCCAGCCAGAGGATGTCTCCGGCGGGAACGGCGTTCTCAAGGTCGGGAGTTTCCTGGTTTTCCTTGATTTTTTTGTTGGCTGCGGGGTTCAGGAAGGCAATGGTCATTGCCACATAATTGCTGATCACGGTGTACCGCCCGCTTCGTGCATAGCCGCCGTGCCCTGGCCATTGCTGGGCATATGCTCCGAAAACTGGCCTGTACCAGCCAAAAGGCATAGGATAGGCCGGATTGAGCCGTTCTTCCGCCTGATAGGAACGGTCGGCCCATACGGCTACAAGAAAATCGGGCGAATGCTCCTCAAGCCTGAACCCCCTGGCGATGAGATTGTCCTGCACTGTATCCAGGGCCAGTTGCTCGCTGAAAGGATTTTCATGATCCAGGGGAAGGAGGGCAAAGCTTTTCAGGGAACTGAGCTGGGCTTGGGATTGCCCCGGACCGGCCAGAGTGCTCAAGTCCGATATGCCCACCTTCGAGCAACCGGAAAGCAGCGCTCCGCTAACGATAAATAGCGTGAGAAACAGACATTTTTTGATGGTTATATGCACATGACGGGTCATATTTTATTCATACACTTCTTTGCCAAAAGTGGTCAAGTTGCGGGGGGCGCTGATGGCTGCTGAAAGATGGGTTGCAGTGCGGCTCAGCGCCATGGGAGATGTGGTGCTTACCACCGGAGTGCTTGATTTCTGGCACAGGAAAAGAGGCTGGCGGTTTGTGATGGTTACCCGGGAAGCTTTGGCCCCCATATTCAAAAATCACCCTGCGGTTGATGAGGTTGTTTGTCTTGATGAGGAGGATCTGGAATTTCCCCGCAACTTGGGCAGGTTCAAAGAGCTTGCCGCGCGGTATTCGGATTGCGGTCTGCTGGACATGCACGGCTCCTTGCGCAGCAGGATGCTTTCCGCCTTATGGAAAGGAAAAGTGCGCAGGTATCATAAACTGGGGCTGGAAAGGCGCCTGTTTTTGCTTTCCGGGCATAAACTTTATGGCGGGCAACTGCTGGAATACAATGTGCCCCAACGCTACGCCATGGCTGTTGACAACCCCCCTCCGGAAAAAGAAATGCTGGTTCCCCGCATTTACCTTGATAAAAACGAACTGAACGAAGCTTCCCGGCTGTTGCAGGCACGCGGCATTTCAGCCGACAAGCCCCTGGTTGCGCTGCACCCTTACGCCACTCATGCTCAAAAGTCCTGGCCTGTGGATTGCTGGCGCAGGTTGATATTTCTTCTTGAGGCGGAAGGGCTGGGCTGGTTTGTTGTGGGGCAGGCGGGCAAAGCGGTTTTGCGGCAGGAACTTCCAGAGACAAGAGAGCGGTTTGACTTTACAAATGAAACAACCCTTCGGGTTACCTGTGCCTTGCTGGCTCATGCGAAATTGCTTGTGAGCGCGGATTCCGGTCCGATGCACCTGGGCACTGGCGTAGGCGTCCCCGTCCTGGGGTTGTTTGGCCCCACAACCAGACATTGGGGTTTTTTCCCTTCGGGAGAAAAAGACAGGATAATAGAAGCGGATTGTCCGGGCCGGCCGTATTCCCTGCATGGAAAATCTTCAAATATGGAAGCCGGGGAATGCATGCGGCTGATTTCGCCGGAACTGGTTATGGCGAATATTTTATCACAAATTAATTTGTAAACTGGAAATTTTGCCTTTGGGAAGCGTTTTTTTTCAGGATGTGCTGTATTGCTGCCCGGCCAGGATAAGCGAGCCAGGTATCGCCACAGAGGGCTCCACTCCGGCCTCAAACGGAGTCATCACTTTTGTTATTTTCACCTGCGACTGTTTGGCCAGGTCTATTGTATCTCCATACAGAGTCTTCCCCAGCGGCGTGCGAACCAGGGCCACCTGGGGGAAAAGCGGCCTTTCCGGGTTTATTTGCACCACAACTCCCCGCCAGCCGGAAGAAAGTTCAACCACGCTGCCCACGGGGTAGATGCCCTGTGAGCGGATGAAATGCTCGAGCATGGTTTCGTCGAACTCTTCGCCCCGCATGGAATACATGAGGCTGAGCGCCTGATGTGGGAGCATGGGGTCTTTATAGACCCTGCGGCTGGTAAGTGCATCGTAAACATCCACTATGCTGATTATGCGCGCGGTTTGGCTTATTTCGTCGCCTTTGAGCCCGCGTGGGTACCCTGTTCCATTGATTTTTTCATGATGGTCGAGGATGCCGCTGTGGATTTCCTCTGGTAAATCAGTGCGATTGAGATATTTTACACCCAGCTCCGGGTGCTTTTTTATCACCTCAAACTCTTTATCTGTGAGTTTGTTTGTTTTGTTAAGGATTGCATCGGGTATACTGGCTTTGCCAATGTCGTGGAACAGGCCGGCGATGCCTATTTTTTTGGTGGATTCTTTGTCCAGCCCGGTTTGCACCGCGAGCAAAGAGGCAAGCACGCACACATTGATACAGTGCGTGTAGGTATATTCATCCCGGCTTCTCAGCTTTATAAGCCCGAGCAGGGCATTGTAATTTCTGGTGATGCTGTTTAAAATCTCATCTACAATTTTGCCGCCTTGTTCCAGGGGCAGAGGTTCGCCGCTGCGCAGGCTCAGGATGGTGTTGCGGGCAAACCGCACCGAATCGTCATACAGCCCGCGGGCTGCGGGCAGTTCTTTTTCCAGGGAAACTGTCGGAGGAATTTCGTCTTTGTATTCACGCCGTATTTCCGGTATTTCGCGTTCGATTCTTTCGGTAAGGCTTTCACCTTCTCTGCCGGAGTCGTTTTTTGTGTCTATGTATGTTTCAAGAAAACCTTCTGAAATAATCCTGTCAATTTCTTCCTGGCTGTCTATAATGCCTTCAATTGCATATAAAAAAGGATTGGACAACCAGGGTAAATCAAGGTTGACAATCTGCATGCCTGGCTTCAGTTCTTTAGTGGAAATTTTTTGAATCATACGTCCTGTTTCCAAAACTGGTAAGAAGTTTTATGTAATTAATCAAATTGGTATTTTTGTTATTATTTAATATAGATGTTATTATTTGTAAACTCTTAACGGCGCGGCATGCATAAGTTTTCTTTACGCCGGTATAGATTTGCTGCACATCCATTAATATTTGCTTAACAAACAAAATAGTGGAAATTGGTGATTCTTGTTGAACGGGGGGAAATGTAAATTGTCCTCCACCCCCTTGTTGAAAAACCGCAGCTATTATCCATATGCCGGACAATGGAAAGGTGTTTTCAGTCAGAGGGCGGTTTTCGGGTTTCATTACTGGAATATAATTATGTGTGGCGAGTATGCATTGGTGGAATTTTAATGGCCGATTTTCACGGGGGTGCAGCGCTGCGTTTGGGTGTTTACGGTGTGCCGGGCGTTTTGGGAGGGGAATATGGTGCGACTAAGCAGCATCTCTGGTGATATTTTATATGTTTATTGAAAAAACAATTACTTAATATATTTGAAATTGACAGTTGCAGTTGTGCATTGTTTGGATTATAGATACGTTGTTTTACAACAGGATTATTGAAGAACATTTATGAATGAACTTGTTTATACCTCAATAGTTACAGGCGGTTCGCGCGGCATTGGCAGGGTTATAGCCGAGGTTTTGGCTAAATCGGGTCAGCAGGTGTATCTCACCTATGTCTCTCGCCCGGCCGAAGCGGAAGAGGTGGTCAGCTCCATTGTTGCCGCTGGAGGCAAGGCAAAGGCATTTGCCCTGAATGTTTCCGACAGCGAGGCTGTTACCGCTTTCTTCAGAGATGAAATCAAAGACAAGGTGCATCTCTCCGCTCTTGTCAATAACGCAGGAATTACCAAAGACGGTTTCCTTGTCCGCATGAAGGACGAGGACTATGAGTCCGTGCTTGATATTAATCTGAAAGGCGCTTTTTTCTGTTTGCGCGAGGCTGCAAAAATCATGAGCAAGCAGCGCGTTGGAAGAATTATTAACATTACATCTGTAGTTGGGCAGATGGGCAACGCCTGTCAGATCAACTACTCGTCCGCCAAGGCCGGAAT
>CAZDJL010000097.1:0-5364 GCA_964505745.1 uncultured Desulfovibrionaceae bacterium
CCAACGGCTGGGCCGTTTTAGGCGAAGGCGGCGGGGAACTGGTTGTGCCGCAAGGTACTGGTAAAATCAACATTGGAGTTGATGGCAGCATTTATGCGGATGACAACATGATCGGCCAGCTTCAGGTTTCTACTGTGGACGATTTGACCGCTTTGCAGAAAGTGGGCAAAGACGCCTACTCCATACGGCCGGGGGCCGGGGTGGCGGAAAATGTGCCGGAAACACTCAGTGTGGAGCAGGGGTATCTTGAAAGCGCCAATGTGGAAGTTGTTTATGAAATGGTCAACATGATTGAGGCGCACCGTCAGTTTGAAGCGTATCAGAAGGTGATGCAGACAACTGACAGTGTGGATAAAGATTCGATTAACCGGGTAGGCAAGGCCAAGGTGTAACAGTTTTTAAACACAGCCGCAGCCGGATGCGGCCTGCTGGAGGATATTGACTATGATGCGATCATTGTGGACCGCCGCAACAGGCATGGTGGCCATGCAAATGCAGATTGATACAATCTCGCATAACCTGGCCAACGTAAACACCACCGGCTTCAAGAAGAGCCGGGTTGAATTTGAAGACCTGATTTATCAGAACATCAAGATGGCCGGGTCGGTAGTCCAGGGCGACACCCGGGTTCCTACGGGCATTCAGGTGGGCATGGGGGTGCGTCCTACCACTGTCCATAAGTTTTTCTCCCAGGGCGATTACCAGAATACAGGCAACCCTCTCGATTTTGCCATTGAAGGCGATGGTTTTTTTCAGGTAATGGTCAATGATGAGCTCATGTATACCAGGGCCGGGGCGTTCAAGGTTGATCAGGACGGGCGCGTTATAAGCGCCAACGGTTATGTGCTTCAGCCTGAATTTATTGTTCCGGCTGAAACGAAGACTGTTTCCATGTCTGAAAACGGCCACTTGGCCGCCTTGGACGTAAACGGCGAAGAACTGGCCGGGGTGGACGTCAATCTATACACTTTTATCAACCCGGCCGGGCTTCAGGCAAGAGGCAAAAATCTTTACAGCCCCACGGAAGCTTCCGGTGAATCGGTTGAAGGAGAACCTGGGACGGACAATGTGGGAACCATTGCCCAGGGCTTTCTTGAAATGTCCAACGTGGAAGTTGTTGAAGAAATGGTTGCCATGATTGTGGGCCAGAGGGCGTACGAAATGAACTCGAAGGCCATTCAGACTTCCGACTCAATGCTTCAGACCGCTGTGCAGCTCAAAAGATCATAAGCTGGCGGATGGTTAGTTGAAGGAGGGTGACTAGAATATGCAGCACACACGGAAAAGATCCTTCTTATTGCCTGCGCCCTGGTTTTCAGGTTTTCTCATTGGCCTGGGGCTGCTGTTTCTGGCGGCCACAGCCCATACTGCTGAATCCGTTGCAACGGAGCCTGCGCCCGCTGCGGCGAAGCAAAGTGGCAAGGAATGGAGAATCAAAATTCGTGATGCGGCCGTGGTTGCCAGCCAATATGTGCGCCTTGGCGAAATTGCAGACCCGCTTGGGGATTACCCGGAAGAGACATGGGCGGGCATAAAAAACAAGCAGCTTTGGCTTGCCCCTGAAACTATCGGACAACCCATGCGCATAAACAAAAACAAGCTCAAGGTGCAAATGCGCAGCTATCTAGAGGATTTGGAGCGCATCTGCATTTATCCGTCCTCGCTTGCCATTCAGCAGGGAGGGGCCGTGGTTCTTGCGCCTGACCTCAGGGCAATGGTGGTCAAATATTTGACCGCTGAAACTGTTGGCTTGCCCGGAGAAGTGAACCTGGGCGATATCAGTGCTCCGGAATACATTTTTCTTTCCCATTCGCAGCAGACCATTGAGCCGCAACTGCTAAGCAAGCCTGGCGCAGGGCGCATGTCCTTGCGTTTTGTGGTGAAAGACCTGGATGGAAGCGTTCTTCGCCGTTATACGGGTTCTGCATTTGTGAATTTGTGGGTGAGTGTGCCTTGCGCCAGCGTTCCCCTGAATAAAGAAGACACCATTGATGTGGATAAGATCAAGTTTATGCGCAAAAATCTCGCTTCTTTGCGGGGTGATTTAAGCGGAATATGGGATGGACGCGGCGGCCCATTCAGAGTGATGCGCAGCATAGGGGCGGAGGATGTTATTTATGTTTCCGATCTTTCGGGAGTGCCGACTGTGCGCCGGGGCAGAAATGTAAACCTGATCTATGAAAAGGGTAACGTCCGTTTGCAGGTGGAAGCTCAGGCCCAGGCGGATGCCGCGCTTGGAGAAACCGTTACGGTGCGCAATTTGCAAAGTAAAAAGCTGATTACTGCCATTGTGCAGGGAACAGACACTGTTCTTGTAAATTAGACGGACAATTGATGATAATAATTCAAGGAGTAAGCTTATGCGATCCAAAATTTTATGCATAGGCACCGGTTTGCTGCTGCTGGCCGGATGCAATGCCGGGCAGAATGAGGTGGGGCCCACGCTTCCCGTGGTTCCTCCGCCGCAAACAATGACTCCGGCTGAAATAGCGGCTAACCCTGGCTCGCTGTTCAACGACGCCAATGCGAATCTGCTTTTTGAAGATGGCCGCGCGCGCCGGGTTGGCGACATTGTCATTGTCAACATTGAAGAGAACAACAACGCCACCAACAAGGCCGACACCACTGCAGATAAAACCAATGAATATAAGATTCAGGCGCCTGAATTTTTCGGGCGGAACAGCGTTTCCATGCTCCCTCTGCCTTGGGGCAATGTGGACATATATAAAGGAAGCACCGGCGAGTACCTCCTCAACACTAAAACTGAAAGCAAATTTGACTCTACCGGAGAAACCAAACGCTCGAACAAGGTAATGGCCACCGTAGCCTCAAGGGTAATCAACGTGTTGCCCGGAGGCCTTTTGCAGATTGAAGGCGCGAGTGAAACCCGGGTGAATGATGAAACGCAGTACCTTGTAGTGGCGGGTCTTGTGCGCTCGCGCGACATACTGTCTGATAACACGGTCAATTCATCGCAAATAGCGGATGCCAAAATAGCAATTTTCGGCAAGGGCACGCTTGCCGACAAACAGTCTCCCGGTTGGCTTACCCGCATTCTTGACCTGATCTGGCCTATTTAAAACAGGGAGCCGGTTGGCACAGCCCTTGCTTGAATGGATTGAAAAGTCAATAAATTGAATATCAGGAACAAGCCATGTGTAAAGTTATAAATAAGAATTTCAAGGCCGCCTTGGCAGCGCTGATTGCACTGCTTTTGACCTGGCCGGTTCCGGCAGGGGCCGTCAGAATCAAGGATGTTGCCACCTTCAGCGGGGTGCGCGACAACCAGCTGGTTGGCTATGGGCTTGTGGTTGGTCTGTCCGGCACGGGCGATAAAAAGGATTCGGTGTTCACCATGCAGTCTATGGTGAACATGCTTGAAAAAATGGGGGTGGCTGTCGATTCCCGCCAGCTCAAGCCCAAGAACGTGGCTTCTGTTATGGTAACTGCAAAAATGCCGATTTCGGCCAAACCCGGTTCCACTCTTGACGTTACAATATCTTCCATTGGAGATTCCACCAGTTTGCAGGGCGGCGTTTTGCTGCAAACTCCCCTTTCCGGCGTGGATGGGAAAATTTACGGAATCGCCCAGGGCCCGATTACTTTGGGTGGATTTTCCGTTGAGGGCACGGCGGCCAGCGCTACTAAAAACATAGTCACTGTTGGGCGCATTCCCGGAGGGGCCATTGTTGAGCGGGGCATCCCTTTTGATTTTAACACCCAGGAAAAAATCAGCCTGAATATGTTTGTGGCCGACTTTTCCACCACCATGCAGGTGGCGGAACGGCTTAATGCCGCCATGGGTGGGCAGTTCGCCAAAGCGGTGGACGCCACAACAGTTGATTTGAGCGTCCCCCCCGAATATCGGAACAACCTGGTTCCCCTTCTTGCTTCTCTTGAAAATATTGAAATCACTCCCGATTCTCCGGCCAAAGTTGTGGTTGACGAAAAAACAGGCACCATTGTGCTTGGGCGCGACGTGCGCATTTCACGAGTGGCTGTGGCGCACGGCAGCCTGCAGGTTATGGTGCAGGAGGGCATGGCTGTGTCTCAGCCCGGTCCGTTCAGCACGGGGCAGACTGTCGCGACCCCTACGACCGATTTGAATGTGGTGGAAGAACAGCGCCGCCTTACAATTTTAGAAGGCGCTACTCTTCAGGAGCTGGTTGACGGGCTGAACTCCATTGGCGCCACCCCAAGGGATCTGATTTCCATTTTGCGCAGCATGAAAGCTGCCGGGGCCCTGCATGCAGATTTGGAGGTGATCTAAATGAGCTTGCCTATTGTTGATCCGCGGCTTGCGGTTGCCGGTTATTCGGATAATGAAACGCAAAGAAAATTGCAAATCGATGAATTGAAAAAGCATATTCAGGGCGGTCAGAACAAAGAAAAGCAGCTGCATGAAGCGTGTGAAGGCTTTGAGGCCATATTTTTGCAGAAAATTTGGGAACAGATGCGTCAGGGAATTCCCAAGTCCGGCTTGCTGGAAAGCCACGACCAGGAAATGTACCAGTCTTTATTTGACGTGGAGCTGTCTAAAAAAATGGCCTCTGCCGGAGGCATCGGGCTTGCGGACATGCTTTATGAACAGTTGAACGTGAAGCTTGGCAAGGCAAGCAGAGCCACCTCCCCCGGCATTTTGAAGGGCAGGCAGGAGATGAAGGAATTTGCCGAGAATGGGCAGGGAATAGAGCTTGAAGCCCGTTACGGAAGTTTGAAGGCTGACTCTGAACCCAAGCTTGCGCAGGAAGGCAAAGAAGAATCTGGTTCTCTTTATGACGCTCTTGAAGAGAAGGGCCTGGAGCAGGCGAATTCCAATTTGCCCGGTCAGAATGCTTCCACAGCCGAAGTAAACGCAGGGAGCGCGGGCGAAAAAGTTTCTGAACAGGCTGGGGTGAACTGGAAAGAGCAGCTGTCCACGGCTTTTAATGCATATGTGGGGAGTTTGCAACCGAATACTTCAGAAGTGGGTTCCATTGCGGCGTTGAAGAAAGAAACACCGAATGCTCCTGCCGCTTCCGACGGCACGGACCAGAAAGCTTCTCCTGGCGTTAAAATTATCAACCCCTTGGTGTCGGGCGCTCTTACCGAGGTTCCTGTGTTAAATCCGGCCAGCCCGGCTGGGGAAATGCAGTCGGCTGCTGCCAGCGCCATACAAATTCCCGGATTTTCCGGAATGAAGGCTCCATTTTCTCAAAGTCCTTCTTCTTCCGAGCCTCAGCTTCCATATGGAGCAGGACAGGGAACATTTTTTGATTCGGCGGTTTCTTTAGGGCGCGCGGAATCTGTGAAAGATACGAAAAATTCATCCAATGCGGCTGCTGACAGCACGATAGCGCCGGGAGATGTTGTTGCTCCGTCTGC
>CAZDJL010000098.1:0-5296 GCA_964505745.1 uncultured Desulfovibrionaceae bacterium
TGTTGGTTCTGCCTTCCATGGATAAGCTTGCAAACCCGGCCGAACAGGAAGCATGCATCCTGTTCCTGACTCCTTTTGCCAAGTCGTTGCGGGGTGGGAGTTAGGATGCAGAAGGCCATATTTCCTTTTTTGTCGGCTGTGCTCCTTGTTTTTATTTTGCTTGGTTCCGGGTGCACGTTTGGGGGAGGCTACGCCGACTCCACGCGAAGCCAGAAAGGGGACGCCATTGTGCAAACCGCCCGTACCCAGATGGGCAAGCCGTATAAATGGGGCGGCGATTCGCCCGGCGAAGGTTTTGATTGCTCCGGCTATGTGTATTGGGCTTACCGTCAAAATGGCGTAAGTGCCCCGCGCAATTCTTCGGAGCAGGCCCGGGCCGGCCGGGAGGTCGGGCGTAAGGCGCTGCGGCCTGGAGATATTGTGATTTTTTCTCCCAGGTGGCAGAGGAGCAAGCATACCGGAATTTATTCGGGCGGGGGAAAGTTTTTGCATAGCCCCAAAAAAGGGTCTTGTATCCGTGAAGACTCCATTGACGCCACGCACTGGATTGAATGTTTTGACAACGGAAGGCGTCTGTTCGATTAAGCGGATTGATTTTTGAGGAACATCCCGCCCGTTATGGCAGCAGCAACATGATTTTGGAAGCATAGGCGCGCGTCATTTTGCGCTGTCTTGCAATTGGAGTATGCCCGGTTCCCGCATTTTTTAAATGAGGCGCTGAAGGCAGCGCTGGAATAGAAAGCAAAAGGCCGCTCTTTGAGCGGCCTTTTACGAATGTTTGAAAAAGAATTAGGCTTCTTCCACGGTGATTACTTCAACCGGGCAAACTTCCACACAGGACATGCAGCCAATGCACTCCTCCGCATTAACGGGGTTGGATTTGCTATCTTCCATTTCGTAAACGTTCACGGGGCATACATCAACACATTCGCCGCAACCGATACAGCTGTCAGCAACAGTAACGTTCCAAGACATGTTATTATCCTCCATATTGTTTAAACTGCGCCACGCAGTGTTTTTCCTGTTACAATTTTTTATGAAAAAATTCCAGTTCTTTATAAACCCTGAACTGCCACGTGAAAGGCTTATTGAACCGGATGCGGCGGGTGCTTTCTGGCGTGCTCTGCACCGGCCTGCAATGCTTCGGCGTTTTGGGGAATGAGATGCGCGTAGTGGGGAGCAATCACTTCCTTCAACGCCTCTTGAACGGTATCTATTCCAATAATGCCCATTGCCTCTATGTAGGCGCCAAGCGCTACCATGTTGGCCATTTTTGTGTTGCCCAGGCTGTCGGCAATCTGGTTGGCCGGAACAGAAACCAGGCGCACCGTCTGCAGGTCAACCTCCGCGGTATCCACCAGCGAGGTGTTGACCACAGCCATGCCGTTGCTTTCCAGGCGGGGCAGGAATTTGTCCAGCGAGGGCTGGTTCATGATGATCAGGCTTTTCGGCCTTTTGATTATCGGCGAGCCGATGTCGTCGGAAGCGATGACCACAGTGCAGTTTGCCGTGCCGCCGCGCATTTCCGGCCCATATTCCGGCATATAGGTCACATTGAGCCCGAATCCCATGCCGGAATAGGCGAGAAGGTTGCCAATCAGCATTACTCCCTGGCCGCCGAAACCGGCGATAACCACATCCATATACTTGCCGGACATTACTTCCCCTCCTTGTTTTCGGCGCTAAGATCCAAAAAAACGCCCAGAGGGAAAGCGGGAATCATTTCTTCGGTAAGGCGCCGGTTTGCCGCAAGCGCGTCCATGCGCCAGTTGGTGGGGCAGGTGGCCAGAATTTCCACAAAGCTCAGGCCCAAATTTTTCTGCTGGATTTCAAAGGCCTTGTGAATGGCTTTTTTGGTAGCCCTGATGTTTGGGACGGTGTCCAGAGCCACGCGGGCGGAATATGCGCACCCGCCAAGAGCGGCAATGATTTCCGCCATTTTTATGGGGGCTCCTTCGCTTTCAAGGCTGCGCCCGCCGGGGCTGGTGGTGGTTTTTTGGCCAAGCAGGGTGGTTGGGGCCATCTGCCCCCCCGTCATGCCGTAAACCGTGTTGTTTACAAACAAAACTGTAATCCGTTCTCCCCGGTTGGCCGCGTGCATAATTTCGGCCATGCCGATCGAAGCCAGATCGCCATCGCCCTGGTAGGTGAAAACCACACGGTCGGGGCGGGAGCGTTTCACTCCGGTTGCCACGGCCGGGGCGCGCCCGTGCGGCGCTTCTACCGTGTCCAGGTCGAAATAGTTGTAAATGAAAACCGAGCAGCCTATTGAACTTACACAGATAGTTTCCTCGGCCAGATTCATTTCCTCAAGAACTTCAGCCAGCAGCCTGTGCGCGGTGCCGTGGTGGCAGCCGGGGCAGTAGTGGGTGGTTTTGGGAAACATGAGTTTTGGCGCTTCAAACACCAATTCTTCATTTTCATGCATGGGCATAACTGAATCCTTATAATTACAAGGCGTACCTGCCGCCTGATTATTCCAGAGCCTTGAGAATGGGCTCGACAAAGTCGTCCGATCCGGGCATGTCGCCGGGCATATAGCCGAAGAAGGAGCTGTCGGCATGGTGGCGAATGGCAAGGCGCACATCGTCCACCATCTGGCCGGTGTTATGCTCTATGGTAATGAAGCGTTTGCCCCGGGCGGCCAGATCGGCGAGAATTTTTTCCGGGAAGGGGTAAAGGGTGAGCGGACGGACCAGCCCGACCTTGAGGCCTTCTTCCCTTAGCTTGCGCACGCTGCTTTTGGCTATGCGCCCAATGGAGCCAAACGCAACCACAATCAGGTCGGCGTCGTCCACCTCGAACGTCTCGGCGGCGGCTTCGGCTTTCATGGCCTCATATTTTTTAATCAGCTCGCGGTTTTGTTTGGCAAGTGCCCCGTCGGTAAGGTAGAGGGACATGATTACGCGGCTTTCCCGGCCCGATGCGCCCTCCAGCCGCCAATCGGCTGCTTCGCAGGAATTGATGGGGTCAGGCTGCCACATGTGCACGGGCTCCTTCATCTGACCCACAATGGCGTCCCCGTGAATAAGCACGGGGGCTCTATATTTGAAGGCCAGATCAAAGGCCTTGATCATCATGTCGTAGGCTTCCTGGCAAGTGCCCGGGGCGAGCACCAGGGTGCGGTAGTCGCCATGCCCTCCTCCGCGGGTGGACTGGAAATAGTCGCCCTGGGACGAACCTATGTCGCCAAGGCCCGGCCCTCCGCGGTTCATATTTACAATCACGGCGGGCAAGTGGCTCGCGGCCATGTAGGAAATGGCCTCCTGCTTCAGCGAGATGCCCGGGCTGGAGGAAGAGGTGAGCGCGCGCGTGCCTGTGGCCGCAGCGCCCAGCAGCATGTTGGCCGAGGCCACTTCACTTTCGGCCTGCACGAACTGGCCGCCCACTTTTGGCAAAAGCTGGCTCATCAGTTCGGGAATGGCGTTCTGGGGGGTAATCGGGTATCCGAAATAGCAGCGGCATCCGGCAGCAAGAGCGCCATGCACCACTGCTTCATTTCCAGTAAGCAGTTTGGTAACATTCATCACTTTTATCCTTTTGCCGGTTTTTTACTGCGGTACACTGTGATTACGCAGTCGGGACAGACGGTTGCGCAAAAAGCGCAGCCAATGCATTTGGACATATTCTCATCGCTGACTTCCACCACCTTGTAACCTTGACGGTTAAAGCGGTCGGATTGCTCTATAATTTTTTTTGGACAGGCAACAGTGCAAAGCAGACAGCCTTTGCAGCGTTCATCCAAAAATACCACTCTGGACATATTGATCCTCTAAACGATTTTAATTTTACCGGGCGGGTTTTTGCAAAACTACAAGCCGGTCGTGGCTTCCGGATTTCCTCAGGGCGGCCCTTGCGCGGCGCCAGGCCGGAAAGCCTTTTGTAGCAAGGGTATTGTGGCAGGACAGATATATCTGTTCTTGCTTCGTTTAAGATAGTGCAAAATCTCACAAAGTGCAACAGAAAAAAGGTTGAGCTTTCCGTCAAAGCATGAAAGCCCGGCCGGGAAAGGGCGCGGGCAGGCTGTTGGATCGGTTTTCCGGAATCCTTAATTTTTTGAGAATGCGCGCAAAGGCGAAATGTTGTTAAAAGGCGTTCATCAGGCCATGTGTTGCAGCATGGCCAGGGCAAGGTTCTTTTCTTCCTTAAGCCTGCTTTTAACCGCTGTTCGCACCTGTTCGGTGGAAGAGCTGAACTGGGTGGAGCGCATGGCGTATACATTCTCAATAAGGGCCTGCTCAAATTCCGGGCTGCCTTCCTTGTCGGCCAGGGTTGGGTCTATTTTGTCCATGGCCTGTGAAAAAATGCGGGCCGCTCCATTGGGCCCATGCTGAACGGCTGTGGACCACAGCACCTCTTGAAGGGCTGCCGACATTTTGTCGTCGTTCAGGTCGGTTTTTTGAGCAAGGGCCATCAGGGCCGGTTTATAGTGGCTGTCGTGGATGAATCGTTCCTGCAGCTCGCGGAAGAAGTCGGGATGCTCCTGGGCTATTTTTTTCCATTCTTCAGGCATTTTTCCGTTGCGGCTTCCGGTGTTTGCGGAACCGGCCGATTCAAGGCGCTTGGCCAGGGCCGGAGCTTCCTGGCGCAGGAATTTTATAAACTGGGCCATGCTGCCTGCTTTGGAAGAAATTTGGTATTTCCCGTAAGAAGTGCCCCCGTGGATGTCGTAGCCTATGGCGGCTATCCCTCCCTGCCCGGATTCAAATCGTGCGGACAGGGCCCCGGTAACCGTAAATTCCGAGTCCTCCTGATTAGCGCCGGTTTTTTTTGATGTTTCGGTGGGGTTCACTTTTATGCTGGTGAGCAACCTGCTGCTTTGGGGAGGAGTTATTGCCCTGCGCACAATGTGCGATCCGGGGCCGGAGTCGGAATCCACCACCTGGCCGGAAATTTTGGCGATAATGCTGCGGGTTCCCAGTACGTTCCGGGCGATGTCCAAAGTGCTGTCGCTGCGGGAACTCATGAAGTCGGAAACCTGGGCCAAGGCGCGTGCGTTTGCAATTCCGATACTGTCGCCCAGCACTTGCTCGAAATGACGTTCAGTAGAAGAGGCGGGTTCAATGCCGTTCTGAACAAGCGGGGCGTTGGCGGCAAGCGCCCGCGCCTGTGCGTTTGAGCCCATTTCGCTCATTACGCTGGCAAAACTTTTCCCTTTGCCCTCCTTGGCTTGGGCGTTCATTTGCGTGAACCCTTGCACCTGGGGCTGCGCAACAGGCATTTTAATAACTGAATTCAAATCATTCGCCATTATCTTTGTTACCTCCCCGAAGTTTATTTTTAAAAGAAGGGGGCA
>CAZDJL010000099.1:0-5217 GCA_964505745.1 uncultured Desulfovibrionaceae bacterium
CTTCCTTCGGCTTGGGCTCTTCCTTCGGCTTGGGCTTGGGTTCCTCAACCTTGGGCTTCTCTTTGGGCTTGGGCTCTTCCAGCACCTTGGGGTGGTCCGGCTCCTCGACCTTGGGCTTGGGCTCTTCTTTCGGTTCAGGCTTGGGTTCCGGCTTAGATTCAGGCTTGGGCTTTGATTCCGCCTGCGCGGCGGAAGCTTTTTCCTCAGGGCTGCTTGCGCTGCTGGCTCCCTTGGATTTCACGGGAATTACCGGAGCCTCCGTTCCGCCCTCAAGCCCGTCAAGGTTAATAATCGTCACCTGATTTTGCGGAACGTCCAGCCGCACAGAAGGCGTAAGTACAGCCCCTAACAGAAGCAGCAGAATTACGGCGATATGCAGGAATAAGGAAACAGTTACACTAGTGCGGAAGCGCATGCCCAAACCCTTGGGTTAAAAGCGTATATGACGGCCTTGATTATTTTTTGGGCTTATCCGTGGCGGACGGAAGCGCGGGTTCCACTTTGTCGGCCACCAGACCCACGTTTTCAATTCCGGCCTGTTTGATGCGGCCCATCATATCCACCACCACGCCGTAGTTCACATCCTTGTCGGCCTGGATGAACAGCGTCTTGCCGGGTTTGATCACGTTTTCCTCAAGCATGGCGGTAAGGTTCTCCAGCGTTTCCACCTGATACTGGTCAAGCCAGATGGTGCTGTCGGCCTTGATGGTCATGGTCACGGTAGGTTCATTGGAAGGCAGCGAATCCACCGCCTGGGTTGTGGGCAAATTTACGTCCAGGCCCTGGGTCATCATGGGGGCGGTTATCATAAAAATGATCAGAAGCACCAGCATAACGTCAACAAAGGGGGTGACGTTGATCTGCGAAACAAAGTTGCTGTGATGGCTGCTTGGAGTTTCCATGGCTTACCTACTTTGTGCCTGCTGCTGTGATGGTGTTCTTCGGAGCGTTTATTTCGCGCTGCACACGGTTGAGAAACGCCGAGCTGAAGTTTGTGAGATGCACCTCAATATCGCTTAAACGGCTGTTAAACGAGTTGAAGGCTACTGTGGCCGGAATGGCCACGAAAAGCCCCACAGCGGTGGCAACAAGGGCCTCGGAAATGCCGGGGGCGACCGATGCGAGCGAAGCGCTTTTCTGCATGCCTATATTATGGAAGGCGTGCATGATGCCATATACCGTACCCAAAAGGCCGATAAACGGAGCGGTGTTGCCGGTGGTGGCGAGAAACGAGAGACCCTGGGAAAGCCTGATCATCTCTTCCCCCACTCCTTGCCCGAGCGCGCGGCGCACGTTATCCACCACAACATCATCGGTATTTTGAAGTTCTTTAACCCGGTTGAATTCATTCACCCCGAATTCGGCAACGAAATACAAAGGAGACTGGGAATCACCGCCAAGCGAGCTTACCGCCTCGCGCAGGTTGCGTGAGTTCTCAAAACGGGTAAGGCCGGTTTCCGCTTTTTGCTTCGCGGCCTTCAGCGAACGCCACTTCTGGAAAATGAGCCCCCAGCTCACCACAGACATCAATAAAAGCAACAAAAGCAGCAGTTTGGCCCCCAAGGTGGCCTGACCAATCATGGATAATAAACCCGTGTCCATGTCTACTCCATAGAATTAATGTTTGGGCAGCGCGCCAAACGGCATCCGCGGCACGGCACATTGCGCCTATATATCCTTATCGTCATACTCTGGCAAGAAAAAATCAAAATTTAGAAGGGCCAATCCAGATTGTCCCTATACGCATCCGGCATCCGCATAACAATGGAATTTTATAAGCTGTAAACAAATTTTGTGAGCGCGCCGCTCATTAACAGAGGCTTGACGAAATACCCCCTGCAACTTGACTATCCTTCGGCCGGATTTATATTATTAACATAATAGACCATCTTACCCAGGTCGCTTTTGAAAGTTTCAACCAAAAAATAGCCTTCTGACTTGAAAAAACAAAAGCATATGACGTAAAATGCTATTTCTGGAGGTTTTTATGACCAACAAACTTGATGTAAGAAAATATGAAAAACCGGTAAAACGGATGTACCTTGGATCGGAACTGGACAGGGTTTTCGATGAAATGATGGATGCCGCCGCATTTCCTTTTGGGCTTATGACCGCCTTTGCCCCGGCCCGCCCGCGCGGCAAGGCCGTGCAGGAAGGTTTCGTCCAGCCCAAAATGAATATCACCGGAGACGAAAAGGCATGGCATGTTTCCGTTGAAATTCCGGGGGTGGAAGAAAAGGATATTGTTGTTGAAATGAAGGAAAACAGCCTGATCATCAGCGGTGAGAAAAAACAGGAAAGAGAAGAAAAAGATGATGAAAAAGGCGTTTACCACATGGAAAGAAGCTTCGGCTCCTTCCGCCGGGTTGTAACCGTGCCCGAAGATGTTAAGGCCGATGAAATCACAGCTTCCTACAAACACGGCGTGCTCGACATTTCCCTGCCCCGCCAGGAGCAGGTGCTGGAAGAGCCCCGCAAGATTGAAATCACCCACGGCTAGGGCATTTCAACTTTGAAGCGCAAATGCTCTGGCATTGCAAAGCGCCGCCCAACGCAGGCGAAATAGCTTTCGCAAACCAATCTGCGCTAAAGCATAATTCCAAAACAAAAAACGGAAAGGCTCCGCAAAAGCGGAGCCTTTCTCGGTTCCCCCAAAATGGCGGCTATGCAGCGGCAATTACCTCTTCTGGCTCATGCAGCTTTTCTTTAAGTTCTATTGGAGGGCATTTCTCCTGGGTGGCAAGGGACACCCCTATAATTGTTGCAAAACTGATTACCGGCGAGAACAGGGTGAAAAAGTACCAGTGCTCAGGGTATGCCATGGCAATCAGGCTGAATTCCCCGCTGTCTATCGCCGCGCCAACAACCCTGAACAGGATGCCGGTGATCATGCCCGCAGCCGCGCCCAGCGAGTTGGCCTTTTTCCAGAACAGCCCCAGGGTCATCGCCCCAAGGAGCGAGGCCAGGATGAGGTCGAATCCGAACGCCGAAAGCTCGGCGGCACTGGGGTAATACAGGGCCACAAGGGTTGCGAAAATGCCCATGCCCAAAACAAGCGTCCTGGTCACGAACACCTGCTGCTTTTCTGTGGCTTCGGGGTTGATGATATCCCTGTAAATGTTAATGGAAATCATACCAGCAAGCGCCAGCAGGGCGGTGGCCGCAGCGCTCATTACCGCGGACAGGCCCGCGCCCAAAAACAGCACCACCAGCGGCAACGGCAGAATGGCCTTGCTCATTACCGGCAGAATCAGTTCGGGGTCGGCGGTCAGGCCGGCGGCGGCATCGCCAACCAGATAGGGATCAGTCAGAGTTCCGTTTGTAACCAGAATCTGGCCAGCCAAGGCGCAGATGATAATCAACACCGACACGCCAAAAGTTATTACGCAGGCCACATACGCGGACGTGCGGGCAATTCCCGGAGATTTTGCAGAAAACGCGCGCTGCATCAGGTCCGGGCTGACTATTCCGCCCAAACCCACAGCGGCGAAAGCGGCAAACCACGCAAGCCACGGGTCAATGTCCATTGTGCCGGGAATCATTTTAATCAGCTCCGGGTCATAGGAAACAGTAAAAACTTCCCAGCCGCCGACAGCGGCAATGCTGTATGGCACCAGCGCGCAAACGCCAAGCACGGTCACGGTTACCTGCACGATGTCGGTAAAGCACACCGCGAACAGGCCGCCCAGCATGGTATAAGTACAAATGACCGCCATAGCCAGAATAATTGACATCTGGAGGTCCCACCCGAGAATCGCGTTCACGATTTTTCCAAACACCAGAATCTGCACCGCTACCCAGAACAGGAAGTTCACGGAAATCAGCACAGAGGAAAGAAGGCCTGTGCGCCGCCCGAAACGGGTGTAGAAAAGATCGCCCAGAGAAATGAATTTAAGGCGCCAGAGCTTGGGCATGTAGAAAGTGCCCGCCATAAACAGGCACATCAGGAAACCGCCGATAAGAATCAGCGCGCCTCCGGAAAGATATGTGTCGTCCCATAGACCCACGGAATATATTTTGCCGGAAGCCCCAATCAGAATTCCGCCGCCAAGAAAACAGGCGGCAAGGGTACCCGAATTGTAAAACAGGCCGAAGCTGCGGCCTCCAACCAGATAGTCTTCCGAAGTCTTGATTCTGTTTTTAACGAGATACCCAATCAGAACCATCATTCCCAGATAGGCAGCCAAGCCTGCACCATAGATGAGATTATTGTCCATATTACTGTGTCGCCTCCTTGGCATCACCCGGCAAACCCCTAACGGCCGGGCCGCCGCCGTAGCACCATTCAGGCCCGCCCGGTAGGGTGTCACCGAAATACTCTCATTGCAAAGCATTTCGGTGACAAGTTAAACCGGGGAGGCTTTCCGGTGTTAAACCAATTAGTAACCTTCCACCTGGTTGGGGAAGTAGTCCTCGCAACCGCCTTCGCGGTATACGTCCACAGTGGAGCAATGCAGCGATCCGCCGAAAGCTACCTGTTCGGCATAATCAACCGGGATAACTTCAATGCCCATCTTGTTGATCTGTTCCTGATATCCGGTTTCATGCGCTTCAATGCACATGGTTTTGGGATCGATGGAAAGAGTGTTCATGGAAATCCAGTAGGGTCCCACGCGCTCATTCAGGGTGCCGATGCGCATATTGTATTGATGGGTGGGCGGAACTGCGGGAACCATTTCCCAGTCGTTCTTTTTCAGAAGTTCTTCAAACTGGGGAGTGAGGTACATATAATAAGGATTGTATATGCAAAGGCCGGGCCGCAGGGGCATAATACATACGTCGATATGCCAATGATGATAATCGCCGTCAAACTGAATCTCGTGCAGACGCAGGCCGCGGGAGCTGAAGTGGCGGCGCAGCCAGTCTATTCCGGCAGCGTTGGAAATGGCGGAAACATTCCAGAAGATGTCTTTGCCGAAACGAATGCCGTCTGCGGCGTCAAACAGGGGTTCCTTGTTGGTGGTGTGCCACTGACGCTTCATCATACGCTCGCGCTTGACTTCATCCGACCAGACATTTTTGTAGTTGAACCACCAGTTATGCTCGAACGATTGCTCGGTAAGACGCGGTTTGGGAGCGGAAACCCAGGAAAATTCGGGGTCATTGTGAAAATAGTTTTCAAGAATATCACGGAATGCAACGTATTCAAACCAGCGTGCGCGGATGGACATGGTCGCTTCCATTATTTCGTTGCCGGTGCAGAAGAAAACGTCACGG
>CAZDJL010000100.1:0-5211 GCA_964505745.1 uncultured Desulfovibrionaceae bacterium
CCTGGGCTTACCCTGTCTATCCAGCCTTCCTCAATGCCCGACATGCATTTTCTGCCAAGCTCCTCCGGGTCGAAGGTTACCAGATATTTGGCGGGGATGATTGCGTCCGTGTCTATATGTTCGCCAAGTTTATGGACTTTTCCTTTATAAATCATTTAAAACCTCTAAATTTTTGCAGGGTGGATGATTTCGCCCGCAATTGCGCTGGCGGCGGCCACAGCCGGGTTGGACAGATACACTTCAGATTCCAGGCTGCCCATGCGCCCGCGGAAGTTGCGGTTGGTGGTGGCCAGCGCTTTTTCGCCATCAGCCAGAATGCCCATATGACCGCCCAGGCAGGGCCCGCAGGTGGCGGGGCCTACAATGCAGCCGGAATCCATGAACGTTCCGATCAGGCCTTCGTCCAGAGCTTGCTTCCAGATGCCGGGAGTGGCCGGCAGCACGATGCAGCGCACATTCCGGTCCACCTGCCTGCCTTTCAATATCTCCGCGGCCTCACGCAGGTCGCTGATGCGCCCGTTGGTGCACGAGCCGATTACCACCTGGTCGAGCCGCACGTCCCTTACTTCATCCACCGGGTGCACGTTTTCAGGCAGATGCGGGCAGGCCACCAGAGGGGTGAGCGCCGACACGTCAAAATTGATTTCATTTTCATATTCCGCTCCCGGGTCAGCGGCTATTTGCTTGTCTTTTGCGCGTCCGGCCGCTTTCGTATATTCAAGCGTCTTGGCGTCCGCCGCGAACAGGCCGCATTTGCCTCCCGCCTCAATCGCCATGTTGGCAACGGTCATACGCGCTTCCACTGACATGCCGTCCACAACCGGACCATGAAACTCAAGAGCCTTGTAAAGAGCCCCGTCAACTCCTATTTCGCCAATCAGCCAGAGCACCAGATCTTTCCCGGAAACCCAGCGGGGCATTTTCCCGTTGAAGGTGACCTTTATGGTTGGGGGAACCTTGAACCATGTTTCCCCCAGGGCCATGGCCCCGGCAACATCGGTGGAGCCGAGCCCGGTAGCGAACGCGCCAAGGCCGCCGTAGGTGCAGGTGTGTGAGTCCGCGCCCACAACAATGTCGCCGGGTCCCACCAGGCCTAGTTCCGGCAGAAGGGCATGTTCCACGCCGCAGTTGCCTCCTTCGTAATAGTGGGTAATTCCGCTGTTCATCGCGAACTCTCTGGTAAATTTCACCTGCATTGCCGAGGCTATGTCTTTTTGCGGCGTGAAATGGTCCATGACCAGAGCGACTTTGTCCTTGTCGAACACCTGGTCCGCGCCCATTTCCAGCATGCTGCTAATTGCCATGGGGGCGGTCACGTCGTTGGCGAGAACCATGCTTACCCGGCAGGAAACGATTTGCCCGGCTTCGGTGATTTCGTCGTGAGTGTGGCCTTGCAGAATTTTTTGGGCCAAGGTCATCTTCATGGGTGTTTTCCTTCATCCTTTTTTAGGGTGTGCTGCTTTCTTGCAATTTTTTAAGCAAGCAGACGGCAAAGGGCGTCTGCCGCCAGAGCAGCTTAATGCTTGAAACGCCTGGGCAAGGGTTTCACTGAAATTCTTGCCATGAACCGGCTCCAGGCGGAGGCAGCCTGGCTTCAAGCGTTATTTCAAATGTCAATTGTTCTGTTTTCCTCAATGTTTTCACATAAACCGCCGCATACTTCAAGAGGCCCGTCCCCAGTTGACGAGGCCGGGAAATATCCGGCCGTTGCAGCGGGGGAACGTAAATAGCCCCGCTTACACATTGCTGGTTTTCCATTCCAGCCTGTTCAGCGCGTTTATATAGGCTTTGGCGCTTGCCACCAGAATATCCGGGTCGGCCCCGCGTCCCACCGCCGAACAGCCCTTGTACTCCATGCGCACAGTCACTTCGCCCTGGGCGTCGGTTCCGCCGGTGATTGCGTTGACCGCATAACGGGTCAGGGTGGGCGTGTCGCCAATAATGCTGTTTATGGTATTGAAGATCGCATCAACGGGGCCAGCGCCAAATGAGGCTAAGCGTTTGGATTCATTGCCCACCTGCATGACGATGGCTGCTGTGGGCGGAACTCCGGCAGTGGAACAATTCACGCTCATTTCCTCAAGCCTGTATTGATCGGGCAAGCGGTAAACTCCTTCCAGCACCAGGGCTTCCACGTCTTCGTCGTATATTTTTTCCTTTTTGTCGGCAAGTTTTTTCAAGGCGTCAACAACGGTTATCAACTGCTCTTCATCGAGATTGTAACCCAGCTCCTCCAGCTTGGCCTTTACGGCGGCCCTGCCGGAGTGCTTGCCCAGCACCAGATCGGTCTTGGTGCGGCCAATGGATTCCGGGGTCATTATTTCATAGGTTTCCGGGTTTTTCAGCACACCGTCCTGGTGGATTCCGGATTCATGCGCAAAGGCATTGTCGCCCACAATAGCCTTGTTTGGCGGAATGGGCTGGCCGATCAGCATGGACAGCACCCGGCAGGTATGCAGGAGCTGTTCTGTTTTGATGTCGGTGGTCAGGCCGTAATAATCCTTGCGCACTGCGAGGGCCATCACCACTTCTTCCAATGCGGCGTTCCCGGCCCGTTCGCCCAGCCCGGAAACGGTCACCTCGGCCTGGCGGGCTCCGGCGTGCAGGGCCGCCAAGGTGTTCGCCACGCCCAGCCCCAAGTCGTCATGGCAGTGCACGCTGAAAACTACCTTGTCGCTATCGGGCACGTTTTCCATAAGATAGTGAATGCGGGCGGAGAATTCTTCCGGCTGGGCATAGCCAACGGTGTCGGGAATGTTGATTGTGGTTGCCCCCGCCCGGATGGCGATGTCAACGGCCTTTACCAGGAAATCGAGATCGCTGCGGGAAGCGTCTTCTGCTGAAAATTCCACGTTGGAAGTGAATTTGGCGGCGTAGGAAACGCCTTCCTTAATCATTTCCAGCACCTGCTCCGGGCTTTTGCGCAGCTTGTATTCCATGTGAATGGGGGAAGTGGCGAGGAACAGGTGGATTCGCGGGTCCGCCCCATTTTTCAGGGCCTCCCATCCGGCGTCAATGTCCCCTTTATGGCAGCGGCAAAGCCCGGCCACCTGGCAGTTTTTAACCAGCCTGGCAACGGTCTGCACGGCTTCAAAATCGCCGGGCGAAGAGGCGGGGAAACCGGCCTCTATAACATCCACGCCCAGGGATTCCAGCTGTTCCGCCATGCGGGTTTTTTCGGGCAGGTTCATGGTCGCGCCGGGGGCCTGTTCGCCATCTCTCAAAGAAGTATCGAAAATAATTACTTTGTTGGACATTTGTTTATCCTTCTTGTTTATCGCTTAAATTTGTTCGCTTAAATAAAGACAAAAAAATCGGGTGTCGCCGACACCCGATTGAGATTCATTGAATTTATTTAAAGAACATCACACAGGCGTCGGCTATCTAAGCTGACCAAGAAGGATAACGCTAAGGAGAAGGACTGCGGTAAGGGAGAATACGCGCAAAAAGAAACCTGGGTGCAGGTTCGAATTGGAGAAATTGTTTGCGCGTTCAGCAGTCATAAAAAATAATCCTGTGTCTTGAAATGGAATTTAAGCTTTGCCCGCAACCCTGTCAAGAAAAAAGAACAGCTTTTTTGGGAGAAGGCGCCGGCAAAAAACAGTTTACCTCTGGTTGGTAAAAGAGTATGTTGTTAAAGGACTTTTATATTATTATCCGGATTTAAAGTGCCCTTGTGAAAATAGTCCTGGAGGGAAAATGTCGCCTCGTTTTCAAAGTCCGCCTTCTATGGTGGTTCCAACCGCGCTGGCAATTATCGGTGTAGCCTATTGTCTTTTTGTCTATTTGGATGTGGGCGAGTCGGCCTGCATAACCGCCGGTTGTTCCCTGTACAAGTCATTCAATATTGCCGGAATATCCATGTGGATATTCGGAATAATCGCCTTTGTCTGCCTTGCCCTTCTGATGGCCGCGGGGGCGTATGCCGTTTCCTTGTGCCTGGCCAGGCTGTTTCTGGTGGCGGATTGCTTTTTGATGCTGGTAATGGCCAGCACATCGCCCTGCCTGTCATGCCTTGGAGTCGCGTTTCTGTTCGCCGTTACTTACTTTGCGCTGCGGCACGCCAAGCCTTCTTCCGAAAAGAGGTCGTCCAGGCTGCTTTTTGTCTGGAGCCTGCTGTTTGTTTCCAACCTGGTGCTGTCCGCCCGCGAAATACTTCCTCCCGAACCTATTTACGGGCCGAGGGACGCTCCCGTTCATATCTATTTCTCACCCTCTTGCGCGCATTGCCTCGAGGCGATGGACGCCTATAATCTGCCCGACGGGCAGGTGGCCTATTTTGCCACGGCGCATACGGAAAAGGATTTCGCTGTGCTTGCAGCCTTGAACCAGAGGCTGAAGAGCGGGCACAGAATGCCCGGCGCCCTCAAGGATGTTCTTGCAGCTTCTTCAAATTTGCCAAAGTTCTCCTGGAACTGGGAAAACCTCTGGCTGGGCTGGCAAATTTGGCGCAATAAGGCCACGGTGTTTGAGCGTAACGGCGGGCTTGTCCCCTATATTACGTTCACGGGAATGGCCGCGGGGCCGTCTTCAGCCGGGGTTGTCCGGGGGGAAAGCCTGCTGGAGGAAAACTCCAGCGCGCCAGCCGCCCCGGCCGGTGAAAGCAACGCCCCGGTTCAGGTGCACGGAAACGGAACCGGTGCGGTTGCGCCATCTGTTCCCGCGCCGGCGGGTACAGGCCTGTTTGGCAATACAACAACTTTTTCCACTTGTCCTGACGGATCTGCCGAGAATTGTGATTAACAAAATATACGGCAAAGCCCCCGCCAAACTGGTTTGGCGGGGGCTTTTTGCGTGCGCAGCCTGGGGCTTTTTGCCTCTGGATGTGGTGTTTCAACAGGTTGTAGCCCCCCCTCAAAGAGGGTAAGGATGGGGTTGAAAAACAAACAGCCGGCAAAAAGAGGGGGAAGGTAACCAGCCATAAGAACTCTAAGCTTGCTTTCTGAGGCCGGGGAAAGAGAATTCGCCGGAAGCCTTGGCGGGGGAGGGCTCCGCCCGCCCCCGGGAAGCTGTGTTCAGGCGTTAATGGCTTTATTAATTCGCTCAGTTTTGGGCAGGAGCGCCCCCAAGAAGCTGCTCCATCCTTTCCAGGCGGGCAATGCGTTCCGCTATCGGGGGGTGTGTTGAAAATAATGCCCCCAGGCTTTTCCCGGTTAACGGGCTCACAATGAACATATGGGCCGTGCTTTCGCGCGCCTGCATGGGTATTTG
>CAZDJL010000101.1:0-5127 GCA_964505745.1 uncultured Desulfovibrionaceae bacterium
AAGCATCAGGACGGCAACACGCCCTTTGCGCACATAGTTTCTATATTTATCTGTTTCCATTATATTTTCTTTTTTTAGATTTTGTCTAGAAAAACTTGTGCTACTGTATAGTTTTAATTTTTTGCCGCCTTTGCAAAGCAGCTTTTCAAGAATATGAATTGAACAAATAGTCCATTCGGGGTATAGCTACCCCATGTCAACCAGCACCTGCAAACCGAACAAACCGGCCCCGAACGGATTTCTTGCGGGAGAACCTTTCCCCAACTTCAGAAGCCCGTTCCGCACCTATCTTCTTTGCCTTGCCTATCTTCTGGGGCTGCTGTTCATCCTGCGCCTCGCATTTCTCATATTCATCCACGGCAGCCTCGACGGCGTTTCAATATCTGAAGCAATCAAGGCCCTTTACATCGGCTTCAGGTTTGATGCGCGCATAGCCGCCATAATAACCTTGCCCGTGGGCATCTGCCTCACCATTCCAGCGCTTACGCGGGCCCTGCCCAAACAGGCGAAGCTGGTGGGAGGCTTCTACTTTGCAGTATTTCTCGTCCTGATAACCGCCTATATCTCTGACTTCGGGCATTATTCCTATTTGGGAATCAGGATCAACGCGTATGTATTCGACCTGCTCAGGGATTTTGAGGTGGCCGCGCTCATGGTGTGGCAAAGCTACCATGTAATCCCCCTGCTGCTGCTGCTGCTTGTGTCATCCTTTGCCTGCACGCTGATAATGTGGAGAATCATACGCAGGGTAAGGCCAAGCAAGTCAACTCGCCCCAAAGCGGCTATGGCCTGGTTCGCGGCCTTTTTGATTTTTGCGCTGGCCGCCTATGGGCAGCTGACCAGCAATCTGTTCCCGCTGCGCTGGAGCAACGCGTACTTTTCCTCAAATCCCGCCGTAAACGCCCTGGCCATCAATCCTTTGCAAAATCTTTACGATACATACAGGTCCACTTTGGGCGGCGGGTTCAACCTGGAAGCCGTTAAAAAATACTATCCGTTAATGTGCGGCATTTTAAAGGTGGACAGCCCCAACCCAGAAACCCTGACCTATTTGAGACATACCGCAGCCACCCCTCCCGCTCCCGGGAAAAGGCCCCCCAACGTTGTGGTTATTGTGATGGAGTCACTGTCCTTTCCCAAAACCTCTTTTGCCCCGGGAGACCTGGATCCCACTCCTGAACTGCTTAAGCTGTCAAAAGAATCGGTCCTTTATCCACACTTTTACGCCCCAACCAGGACCACTGCGAGAGCTGTTTTCACCACCCTTACCGGCATTCCGGATGTAAACCAGGACGGCAACACCAGTTCACGCAATCCTTTTCTGGTTAACCAGCGGGTTATTCTCAATGAATTCAAAGATTACCGGAAGATATACATGCTGGGCGGAAGCACCAGCTGGGCCAATATAAGAGGCGTGTTCAGCGCCAATGTAGACAATCTGGAAATTATGGAGGAAAGCTCGTGGAAATCCCCCAACATGGATGTTTGGGGAGTGTCCGACCTGGATCTGCTGCGCGAAGCCAACGGGGTGCTTGAAAACATCACGGACCAGCCTTTTTTTGCATTCATCCAGCTAGCCAGCTTCCACAGGCCGTATACCATACCGAACAACGCGCTTGAAGCCGGGTTCAAGGTTCTTCCCATAACAAAAGAGCAAAAGGCCAACTATGGCTTCGTGGGGGATGACGAGTACAACTCGCTCCGGTTCAGCGATTTCGCGGTTGGCGAATTTTTCCGCCTGGCCAGACAATCCTCCTATTATTCAAACACAATTTTTTTCATTTTTGGCGATCACGGCCTGTCCGACCTGGGAAAAAACATGCCTGCCTCGTATTGGGCAACCGACCTTCACTCATACCATGTGCCGCTGCTTATTCACGCCCCGGGCAGATTGCAGCCGGGCGTAGAAAAAATGACTTGCACCCAGTTGGATATTTTCCCAACCGCGGCCAAAATGGCGGGGATAGAGTTCAACAATTACACGCTTGGGCGTGATTTGTTCGACACCTCTTTCAATGACTCGCGTTTTGCGTTTGTGGCCGGAGCAGGAACCACCCCCATTCGTCTTGCCCAGGGCGACTTCTGCTATTATGACAACCGGCAGGGCGAGCGAGTTCTGTACAACCTTCTCGACAACGAAAAGAAAGACTACTCGGCGGAAAAACCCGAAATTTTCGCCAAGCTCGAGGAACTGGCCAACGCGATGAACGAGACTTCCAGATATATGCTCAACAACAACGGCAAAGACAAAAAATATTAATTTAAAATCTACGGCGCAGCAGCGAAAAACTCATGAATCCAGGTCTTGCCCAATACTGGAAAACCTTAAGCCCGGCCATCAGGATGGGGCTTTTACAAGGTTCTACGGGAAAGGAGCACTGTCTTAATCTGGCGCGCTTGGCGCTTGAACGGCACACCGGCCTTTCTGTGACTGCAAACCCGACAGAAGCTCTGAATTTCCCCCGCAGCCTTTTACTCTCCGCTTGGGAGCAAAACCCGTTAAACGGCGACATGGCGAACGGTGTGCTGCGCCTTGCCGGAAGCACTCTTCAGCCCAGCCTTAAGGGCTTGCTGGAACAGGTTGCGCAAAACTGGAGAAGGCCCGGTCAAAACGACCAGCTGAACGTTTTGCTGCAGCGGGGGGATTACGAGCGCGCCCTTGCCCACATCCACAGCGGAATGAAAAACGAGCCTGAAAATCTTTTCTGGTTCGAGCAGCTTTGGGAGCTTTGCTGGCACGAAAACAACCTCGACGGGCTTAAGGCCGTTGCCTCAAAGCTGTTTGCCACTCCGGCTTTGGCCCCGCTTGGAAGCTACTTTGAAGCCCAAAGGCTTCTCGCCGGTTTTATGAGCCAGTGCGCAAAAAACAACTCGCCGAGCAGCGAAATTTTAGAAAACGCCCTGAACCATTTAAACGCGGCATCCCCCCTCTGCGGGGAAAACGGGATGGAAAGCGCCCCGCAAACATGGCTTGCGCCTGTAGAGCTTGCAGCACACATCCTTAAGCTCCTCAACCGTCAGGAAGAATCTATCAACCTGAAAAGACGAATTTTAAAATGCCGCCCCTGGCATGCCAGCCTGGCCCTTTCCCTGGCCGACCAGCTTGAACGGCGCGCTTTTGCCGCTCCGCCTCCGGGAAAAATCACCCTGCTGCTTTATTCATTCAATAAAGCCGGAGACCTGAACGCAGCCATCTCGGCACTGAGCCCGGACGCATGCAAGCTGTTCAAAATTGTGGCTCTTGATAACGGCAGCAGCGACAACACCTTGCCCATGCTTAAATCATGGCGGGAGAAACTGGGCCGCGAGCTCTTCGACATTATTTCGCTGCCCGTGAACCTGGGAGCCCCGGCAGCCAGAAACTGGCTGATCACCCATGAGGCGGTGGCCGCCAGCGACTTCACCATCTATCTTGACGACGACGCCCTGGTGAACACAAAAACCGGGCCGGGCAATCAAAACTGGCTGGAAGCTCTGGGAGACTCTTTTTCGTCCTACCCCGATGCAGCGGCGCATGGCCTTAAAATTCTGGATTATAACGCCCCGTACCTTACCCAGTCGGCCGACCTGCATGTTCTGCCTCCCGAAGAATTCACGCAAAACGCAGAGAAGCTGGAAGCCCTGGCAACCTCCTTGGCGGCAAACGACTTTCAGGCCTGCCCGCCCTTTTCGTCCTATTCCCTGAACCGGGCGCACAGCCAGGGATTCACAATCCGGAATCCGGCCCAGGCGGCTTCCAATTTCGGGCATTTCGACTACACCCGCCCGTGCGCTTCGGTAACAGGCTGCTGCCACATGTTTAAAAGCAAAGACCTGATCACCGGAGGCGGATTCAATTTAAGCTTCTCCCCTTCGCAATATGACGATCTGGAAAGAGATTTGCGCCATGCGGCCGAAGGGGGCTTTGCAGCCTATTCCGGCGAAAGCGGAGTTTGGCACATGCAGCGGACCGGACGCGGCAGAAAAATGCCTCCCGCCGCTTTCGGCACAGGGCTTGCCAACCGTTACAAGCTTTCGGCCCACTTTAATGAAGAGAGAGTGTTCAGGATTATGGCCAGCCAGCTCCGCATTCTTGAAAAAGACCTGCTTATGAAATTCGCCCGGCTGGAAGAATGATGACATGGTGTTAACACAGTGAAAACAGTGCATTTATATACGGACGGCTCCTGCCTGGGCAACCCCGGGCCAGGAGGGTGGGCGGCGATTTTACGCTTCAACGGAAATGAAAAAGAACTGGCCGGAGGTTTTACCCTGACCACCAACAACCGTATGGAACTTCTGGCGGCAGTAATGGGCCTGGCCGCCTTGAAGGAACCCTGCCGGGTAGAGCTTTACACTGACTCCAAATATATGGCGAACGCCATAACACAGGACTGGATTTCAGGATGGCAGGCCAATGGCTGGAAGAACTCCGCCAAAAAACCGGTCAAAAACCGTGATTTGTGGGAAAGCCTTCTGCCTTTGCTTAAACGCCACAAGGTGAGCTTTCACTGGGTGAAGGGGCACGCGGGGCACCCGGAAAATGAACGCTGCGACATACTGGCCAAAGAATGGGCATCCCGCAGCGGCCTGCCTCCGGACGAAGCCTTCATGCAAACCCGGGCCGCCTTGCAAAACACCACCTGAACCGGCTCCCAACCGCACATTGAAAAACAAAGGAGCCCGCATGTTTTTTCACATTTTCAATAAAGAAAAAAGCGACTACCAGCGTCCGGTATGGCGCTCATTGCTGCTGGTGCTGGTCATTTGCGGGGTTGTTCTGGCCTTTTGGCAAAATTCTCAAAAGCAGTTGGACCTGCTTAACTCCCGCCTGAATGTGTGGGATGACTCCAAAGTGCTTAGCGATCATGAAAAAACAGCATTGCAGGATATGATCGGGCAGTTCAAAGCCCGGTACGGCATAGATGTGCGCATGGAAATACTGGAGACCCCCCTGCGCGCGCCCGAAAGCGAAACTCCGCTGATTTATATTGGCATAAATCCCGCCACCTCCGAAACACTGATTTCCATACCCGCATGGATCAAGCTGAATCCCGGTTTTCCCGCTCGAATCCAGAATAACCTCATGCTTCCCCGCATTAAAAACAAGGAGTACGCCTATGCCCTGGCTGACGCATTGCGCGCGGT